>NZ_NIZW01000011.1 GCF_002727185.1 Rhodopirellula bahusiensis | reverse complement strand
AAGAATCAACGCCAAAAGCTCGGACAGCAATGCTCCCGACCACGCCACCAACAAAAAACAACGAGCTCACAGGCTTGGTGAATAATGCGGGAATAGTCCGCTTCAGCATGACTGCGGCCATTCCACTGAGTTTCACCCGAATCGTTCAATGCGCTACTAAGTATCTGAATTCCCTGTTGGAACGCACCACTCTGCAATTTCACACTTCCCATTGCTGCCTTCGCCGCAATTGCAACGCTTACGTTTTCACTGGCAGCTGGACCACTTAATAGCGCCGCGGCGGCGGCCGTTTGCCCTAAACTCGCGAGGCATTTGCTCTGCAAGATTCGCAGCCACATCACATCGTCACCCGTTGCAAACGATTCGGCCTTCTTGAAGCCCAAGAGTGCGGCCTGAAACTCCAACCGTTCGTAGTGTGCTGATCCGACAGCACCCCACAAGACGAGCTCTGGTGACGATGTCGCAGAGAGTTCGCAACCGGTAGTCCGGCCAAACTTCGCAAATGCTCTCGGCAACGCTGAGGGCCATTTCGTCTCACTTGGACGTTGTTCTATGGCTCGAATCCAAAATTGGGAATCGAATCGTCGACTTCCTTCCAAATGCAAATTCACCCGGCCTTGAGTTGCCTTGCCCCAGGCATTCATTGCATCTGCTTGGCGTTCGGAATGGAGGCAGGTTTTGGCAACCATTAGCCAGATCCGATTTGCGCGTTCGTTGTCTTCGTGTTCCTCCGCAATCTGTGCAGCCTGCAGCAGCAGCGACTCTGCCCACCCGAAGCGTTCATTGACGAGCTCTCGCAAGCCAAGCAATCGAAGGGCATCCAACATCACCAAGGGATGATCCAAACTCTGTGCAATGTTTCGGAGTTGTTGCGCAGCCTCTTCCGATGGATTGCCAGACTGAAGTTGTGCAATGAAATCGGTGCGTGATTGGTGGTAGGCAATCGCCTGAGCTTCTTCTGTTTTGAACGTCAACTGCAGACGACTCAACGAGATAGCGGGAGGCACTCCCTGAGATAGTTGCTCGGAAATGAAACTGATAAGCTCTGCACTCGAATCGTCAACACACCGTTCCCAAAAAGCTTGTTCAGCAACGTCAACATGGGCGTCGACGAACCTAGACGCGGAAAAGAGCTTTTGCTGATCCAGGAAAGCTTGCAGTTCACTACAAAACTGAGCTGTTGATACGGGAGCCACTTCCGCGGTTCCCAGCACGGTTTCACGACCGTCAAAACGAATCGTCTTTGCGGGAGGGTTCTGGACTCTAGGCTCTTCTACCGCTTCTAGAACGGCTGCTTTGTGGTTTTCTACTAAGCCCTCAAAGTTCTCGCCGCCACCTCCGACCTGCCCATCACCCTTATTGGGAATCGAACATCCCCAAGTAAGTCCGAGGACCATCATGCTGACGAGCAAAGCACTGTGACATTCTACTGAAGTTGACTTCTTTGGACGAATGATCATGTTCACGGCGAGCCTTTCACATTGTGAAACCGGAAGAGCTTGGCTCTTTCGCGGCACTCAGGCTCGGCGCGGATCACATCACACGCCAAATAGGTATTGAGATCGCCGGTTGCATCGGGGCTGTTTGGATGCAAGCTCAGTTCGTGAAGCATTGTCTGTGACCGCGCGGCGGATTCGCTCGGCGTACTAAAGACACAAGGACGGATCATCACCACCAACTCACTTCGTGACCGATTGTCAGCGTTCCGACGGAACAGGAAACCGACACCAGGGATGTCGCCCAAAATCGGGACTCGGTCATGCGACGAACTGATGCGTTCTTCGATCAAACCGCCCAGGGCGACAGCCATCCCATCTTGAGCCACCATCGTGCCGCTGACCGTCCTGCGGCGAACCGTGTCGACGCTCACCGAAGTCACGCCAACCCCAGTAGCATCTGGAATTGGAATCGACGCTCCACCCAAGATCCGCTCCGAGTTTTCCTCCACCACACGCAGTGTCACCGTCCGATCCGCGTTGATGTTGGGGGTAATCAGCAACGATTGGCCGACATCACGCAACTCGGTGATCGGTGTCGCACTGACAGCCCCCGAAGCAGCGTTGATCCCACCGATGACTTGGGAAGGTGTGAATCCGACAGTGAATGGCAGGGTATCGCCAACAAAGATTCGACTGACCTCATTGTTGGCAGTCAAAATCAATGGAGTCGCCAACGCGGTCACTCGGTTTTGGCTTTTCAACGCTTGCATTCGGAACTGAAAGTTTCGATCGACGACCTGAAACGTCAGCGCCCCTGGCAAAGTCCCCGAAACTCCCAAGCCAGACGCCAAGGCACGACCGGCTACATTGCTACCAGGAAAAGAGGGGTAGGGACTCCCATCGCTAAACCCTGTTGCCATGCTATCTGCTTGAGAGAAGTATTCAAAAGCCGTGTTCACCCCGTCGGCCAATTCGATCCGCAGAACCTTTACCTCAAGCAAAACCGTTGGTGTTGGAACATCCAGTTCGAGAATCAGTTGCTCGATCTCCGCCATCGAGTGAACATCCGCAGTCCGCACAACGATCTGATTGTTCCGGCGGATAGTCGAAACGTAAATGGTTGCCTTGCCTTCATGCATCAACCGCGAACGTGTCTCATGGGAAACGTCACCAATTGCAGCCATGCGGCTTTCAATCTCCTGGATCTCTCGGGCGGTCAAGTTTTCGCCAACCCGACTTACTGCCCCCGGGTTCAACAGCGATCGCGAACGAGATCGGCCGGTGAGTCCGCCACCGCCTTGCAATCCCCCCAGTCCTCCACTTGATCCACCGCCGATGCTGCCCGAGCTGACACTGCCATCGCCCGACGCTTCAAAAGTCCCCAATCCTAAGGCTCGACCATCCACCAAATCGAAGCGATTGAAACGCTGAGATAGATCGTTCAGTTCGTCCGTGTCTGAATCGGCCATGTTCAAATCCACTCGATCACCGTAGATCTGACCGATGACCTGCGCAACGGCGACCGGATTCGGATAGAGCAGCGTGAATACGCGTGTTTGTTCTTCACGAAAGCTGGTCAGATCCTTTTCGTACTCCTCCGCTGTGGAAATCCGAAAAATGCCTGATGCGTTGTCCATGCGGTAGAACAGCCCGTTGGCTTTGACGATTGCCTCCAAAGCGGCAACGGGTTCGACGCCGTGGAGATACACGGTGATTGGCGTACTGCCCGCGTCAGCCGAGCAGAGAATATTGAGCCCGGTTTCGATCGCGAAGAGCTTCATCGCCTCCGAAAGTGGAACGTCCTCGAACTGAATGATCTTGAGCGAGTCGCTCGATCGCCCAGCTGGGATCTGTTCGACCGGACTGATCTTTGCCAGCCCCTTCGAGGGAACATTGGGTCCGGACAGAACGGCATCATCCATGTCCGCTGCTTCGCCCAAAAGCAGCATGTTTCGAAAGTCGGATGGATTGTTCCCCTCGGAACCATTCAGTTCCAGCGTCGGCCGCGGCAATTCTTGCCCGCTAGTCCATGACCCGATTGCCAGCGTCAACGACATTGCATAGAGCTGTCGCCTCAGCCGGGAAGCTGCGTTTGACATCTCAGTGCCCTCCGAGATTGACGTAGTAGAAGCCCGTAACGGTTTTGTCGTCTGCCCTGACTTTACGGCTTGAGGGAAATAACGGTTGGAACGCTATGAACAGAGAATCCTGCAATCGTGAACGGTTGCGGAGCCCTATCTTGAGGAAACCTTCCCTGTTTCACGGTTTTCCACTTGATTTCAATGGCAATCACCGATTGCGTGCTAGAGTTTTTCGGTCCTGAATTTCACCAGGCATCAAACACATTCAATTTTGATGGTGCGGCATCGACTGCGTTCGAATATGTCCCCAAGGAATACCCAAATGATTACCAAACCTAAAAAACGAACCGCGTTTACGCTGGTGGAATTAATTGTCGTGCTAATGATCCTCGTTGGATTGGCCGCCATCTTGATCCCAGCCGTCTCCGACATGGTTGGACGTACCAACGCGAGTGCCAGTGTCGCGAATATCTCGGAAGTTGCCAATTCGGTGCAACGCTATGAGACCCAGTACCTGTCGTATCCGGACAACCTGGATAGCTTGATGACAGACCTGACCGGAACCGACTTGGACACGCTGACGGCTTCATTGACAGCAGCGACGGCCGATGTGACGTTGACCGCACTCACGCGTGCTCCACTCACTGCCGCTGGGATTTCAAGCGTTGGAGTTCACACGGCGGGTGACAACACATTCCAACCATCAACCGCAACGGCACTAACCGACACCACTGTTCTCAAAGGCCTGACACCTGCCACCCAAGTCGCGTTGGGATTGGAAACAACCGGCGTTGCTGGCAAGTACATCATCTTGGGATTGGGAACCATCTCCGAACTCAATGGCGAAACCAACATTGAGGCTCCAATCTACTTCCCTGAGAATGGAGTGCTCAACCCTGAGTCCGTCTACGGACGATTCATCGCCGTGTTTCAAATCACCGATGGCACCGATCCACTTGCTCGTGCCAAATTCAAAACGGTTATCGCGCCAACTGGTGAAGGGCTCACCACAGGCTTGTCGAACTACTTCGCGGTTGCGTCAAACATCTAAGTCGGCTTGGACAAATTGGATCGGCGTTCAGCTAACTCGCTGATTGACGACCCATTTTGGGGCATCCAACTGACTCGACCACGCACTTAGCAACTGAGACGCTACAGACTTGCGTCGATTAGCATTTGATCGAGGACCAAAAGAAGTTCACTGACTCGTTCAGCATCCAACAGATCGCGGTTCGGGAACGACTACAAATAACGGGGCACGTTATGCGATTGAGATCAGCATTCACTCTCATTGAGTTGATTGTTGTCCTTTGCATCTTGGTGGCGATATCGGGAATTTTGATTCCCGTGTATTCGGGCACGATTCAAAACGCGAATCAGGTCGTCACCATATCTTCGCTGAATCAGATCGGCGATGCGATGGGCGACTATTGGCGCGATACCAAATTCGTCACGCTGGACGGGATCACGACAACCGCAACTGAGTCCGATCGATTTGACATCGATTGGCTTTTTGCGAATCCAGTCACTGGCGATGGCACCATCGACTTCTCGTTCCATTCAAAGATTGGATGGCGTGGACCCTATTTGTGGACGTCCACGGGTGATCAAGTCAGCGCAGGCGCGCCGTACATGGTCGATGCATGGAGTCATTCCATTCTCGTCCAAGACGTCCTTCCAACCGCGGTGCCTCG
Organism: Rhodopirellula bahusiensis; assembly: GCF_002727185.1. Lineage (NCBI taxonomy): Bacteria > Pseudomonadati > Planctomycetota > Planctomycetia > Pirellulales > Pirellulaceae > Rhodopirellula > Rhodopirellula bahusiensis. Next base: position 231,515 of record NZ_NIZW01000011.1, on the reverse strand, counting down.
CGATTTGCGAATTGTTTCCGCGGGTCCCGACGGCGTTGTCACGATTCCACCGTCGACAGCGACGGCAGCATTGACCAGCACAGATGTAGGAGACGACCTTTATGTCGCTCTCACACTGCACTGAGCCACGGGCTTGCAAGACCATCCAATCGATTCATCCGCAGCGAAAAATTCGTCATGCGTTGACGCTGTTGGAATTGATCGTTTCGCTTGGGATTTTGGCCATTCTTTCGACCATCGCGGTGCGATCGCTCGATCCCATTGCTGATCAATCGCGTTTTGAAGCAACGCAACGAGTACTGGAGTCGATGCGATTGGCAACGATCGGCGATTCCAACATTCGTCAGCTGAACGGCCAAAGAATACTGGAAGGTTTTGTCGCCGACACGGGATCGTTTCCTAGTGACCCAGATGATCTTGTAGTCCAACCCGTCGGCATGATCAGTCATTCAATTCAGACATTTGACTCCAACAATGATTCAATCGACGACGTCAGCTTGTCCAGCGGTTGGAGAGGCCCGTACCTGCAACTTGGGGTTGGGCAATCAAACATAGTCGATGGCTGGGGACGTCCGTTAACAATCACCGCTGGAGCTGGGACAGTCAACTTTCAATCCACCGGCTCAGATGGCGATTCGATTCTTCCCGAGGATGGATACGCTTCCGATCTGTCGATTGCGATTTCAAACTCGGAATTCGAGTCAACCGTTACGTTCCGCTTGTTTGACATTGACGGGATCACTGGATTACGAATCATCCCGTCTCTTCTGGGCCTTCAACAGTCGGGGATACTGCTGTACTGCGTCAACGGAAATGGGGGCACTTCGGGAGCAGTCGAAGAAGTCATGATTCCGGTCGGCCCGTCTGGGTCCTTCGAAGCAACAAAGACGGACCTTGTCCATGGAACCGCCGCCGCACGCGGGGTCATTTGGTTGGACCTGAATCTCAACGACCAATTGGACGTTGGCGAACTCATCGCACGGACGACCTATGTTCACTACTTCACAGTCACCAGCAATTCGGACGTCCGGATTGAAATGGAATTGCGGCTTTAGGTATGAACACAGCAACTCAACACACGGTCGTATTGGTAAGCGATAGCTTCATTGCACGTGTCGACATTTCAGCTGGGCCTGTAGGTGATGTCGTTTGGTCAAAACGAACGGAACGACCAGAAGATTTCAGTTTGGGCGAATCGATTGAATTGGCTTACGACGACGGGCCGCGAACAAAGGGCCGAGTGTGGATCCTGACCGATGAAGTTTGGTCAGGTGAAGTCACACTGGCATCCAAAATTGCCAAAGCGATTCCGACGGGACAGCTTGAGCAGACCCTGGCACTGCAAGCCGAAGAACACTCAGGGAGTTCTCCATTTAATTCGCGACTTGGTCATGTCGCTATGCGCCGCTCCGGTGCGGATTCTACTTGGTGGGTTACCCAAGCAGAACAAGATCAGCTGGACGAAGTCACGGCGGCGATCCCTGCTTGGGCAGGAAAACTGACTGGTCTCGCGTCGATGAATATGGCCCCGGATGAGATCACAGATTTTTTCGAGGGAGATAACACCGAATCGTATGGTGACCTGGCGAAAGAATGGCTGGCCAAACATCTGTCGAATGACGGCACGATACCAATCATTGAGCCCGACCAACGAGCCACTCATTCAAGCAACGCCTTTCGGAATTCACTGATTGTCACCACGATCGTCATTGCGACGACGGCGGCATTGCATATTCATGGAGAGCGTCGCCTCGCGGACGCCGAAACTGTTTTGTCGCGAATAGTGAACTATGAGAAGCAGCTCAGAAAGGACGTCGATCGTTCCGAAGCCAAGGCGATACAAGACCTTGACGCTCAAGAAGAAAATCAAGCCAATCTGACCGCCGAAATCGAAAACCAAAATAGGTTGCGACAGCAAATTGGTGAGCGGTTGGCAAGCTCAAAACGCCCCTCGCAGGTGTTGAGTACGTTGGAAGCGACCGCTGGAATGGGGCACTGGATGCAAGGCATTGAACTGAAGGACCGAAGGATCACACTTTCCGGCTTGGCCATGGATTGCTTGACGGTGTCCAACCTTTTGGAACGACTGGAACTCGAATTTGGATCGCTTCTCTCGCGTGTCCAGCCATCCGAGATGTCAGCGACTCCTTTCGGTGATCTTGTGCAGTTCGAATTGCGACTAACGTTTTCGGAAAATGGCCTCCTGCCAAATGAGCAACCGTTGTCTGTTCATGGGAGCGTTGCAGCCAATGTTCGTTGACCCGCATCGACACGGCCGTGTTTTGGTCGCCGTTGCAGTTGCAATGGTGCTGCAAACTGCATATGGAGCTTTCATACGCCACCGTCAACATGAGCAATTGGACGCGGCAACTCGGCAACAGCTGGGCGGGATTGGGCTACTTGAGCAGCAACTCAAACAGCAATCTGATTCGCACCCCACAACGCAGATTGGCTTCGCTGAACAGGCTACGCCCCCTTTGAATGCGAAAGACGCATTGCCAAACCCCACGCATCAGAGCCCGACTGTTGTGGAGGCGTTTGCCGACGTGTTGGATTTGGTTGATTCCAATGATGTGACATGTGTTAGCGCAACCCCCGAATATCCCGATGCAAATCTTCCGACATTGAACTCCGCCAGCTACCGTTTGTCGCTCGAAGGAAGCTTTCATAGCGTGCAAACGATCGTGAAGGTCATCGAAACAACGTTGCCCAACCTGGCTGTCACCGAACTCACCATGACACGCACATCGACTTCGATGCCTTGTCAGTGGGAATTGGTAGTCGGCTTCTCGGAGGTTGTGCCATGAGTACCACAACAGCACCAACGACCGAATGCCTGGCGGACTTGGAAGAGATCGATCTGAAGCGAGTGAAAATTGACCCGTTCTGGTCCCGTGTTTTACCTGCCGCGGGAGCACGCCGGTTTCAAACGATTGCACTCTGTAAGATCGACGATCAAGTGATTGTCGCCACATGCAATCCGCGACTTGCAGCCGTTCGGCGTTTCGTGACAACCAAAATCAAGTCACCCATTCAGTTCGTTCGCGCCGACAGAGATTCGATGCGACGTGTGCTCGGACAGGTGCACGTTCGGGCTGAAGCAGGCATTTCGGACGACACGGAGGATGAATCTTGCGAAACCGTGAAGGTTTGCTCCGAGTTGATCAGAGCAGCCTGCTTGCGCGGAGCGTCAGACATTCATCTCGTCCCAAGTGAAACTTCGCTGGAATGTCGTTTTCGCGTCGACGGAATCTTGGAGACTTTCCGGCACATCGATCTCGAGCTGCAGGCGGGTGTAGCAAGCCGGATCAAGGTCCTCGCAGGCCTGAACATCGCCGAGAAGCGTGCCCCTCAAGACGGTCGCTTCTCGATTGCAGCGGACGCACAACTGCCAAAAATCAACGTTCGCGTCGCTACGATTCCAACCCGTTATGGAGAACGAGTGACACTCCGTTTGCTGGCTCCGATGCACAGTGAACTGTCACTGGCGAATCTGGGCATGGCAGAACGCGAGATGGTTCACTTTTCATCAGCCCTGCAAAGTCCAAGCGGCCTGATACTGTTGACCGGGCCAACGGGAAGTGGCAAATCAACGACACTTTACACGTCGATCACCGAGTTAATGGCAACTCGCGGCGGGAACGTGATCACGGTGGAAGACCCCATTGAGTATGAAATCCCGGGGGTCACTCAGGTCGAGGTCGACTCAGCGGAAAAGGTTACGTTCCTGGGTGCTCTGCGCAGCATCCTGCGACACGACCCCGACATCATCATGCTCGGCGAAATACGAGACGCTGAAACGGCGGAACTTGCCATCAAGGCCTCCCTGACTGGGCACTTGGTTTTCAGCACTCTGCACACCAACAATGCCGCCGGGGTGGTCACCCGTTTGATCGACATGGGCGTGCAACCGTTCCTGGTCGCAGCAACGCTTCGCATGGCAATCGCGCAGCGACTCGTTCGAAAACTCTGCCCCCATTGCCGCGTTCCCGCGACACTCTCGCGTACCGAAGCCGCCGCTCTTGGAATCCCATCAGCCGAGGGCACAGGTGCGTTTCGATCTCAGGGATGTGTTTACTGTGCTGGCCGAGGGTTCATCGGACGAACCGCCATTTTCGAAATGCTGCGAGGCGGCGCCGAGCTGTCGGACTTGATCTCAGGTGGTGCGTCCGAATCCGAGCTGCATCAACACATGCAAACGACGGACGCATGTCTATTCTCCGACGACGGACTTCAGAAGATTCAGGCGGGAGACACCACCGCCGAGCAGATCATCCGCGGCGTGGCAACTTGGTGAAATCATGCCTGTCTATTCTTACCTTGCACAAACGAGCGGCGGATCCATCGAACGAGGGACGATGCGCGAGGCCTGTCCTCAAGACGTGCAGCGAGTTCTGGCAAAACGTGACATTCGTTTGATCGGAATTGACGAGCAACAAATTGTCAATGATTCGGTTGCCAAATGTCGCGACTACATTTCCGCCCTTCAAGGGTGCGGCTTCCGTTCCATTCGCTCGGTAGATATCGAGCTCATGCTGTTGCAGCTTTCAGTGATGCTCACGAGCGGACTCGCGTTGCAACCGGCCCTCAGTGAACTGAGCGAACATTGTCCGAATGGACGGATGCGACATCTTTGTAGGAAGCTAAACGAAGCAATCGAACAAGGGATCTCTTTCGCAACTGCATTGTCAGATTCAAAAGCATTTCCGCCAATGGTCGTGCAACTGGCGGAGATCGGCGAATCATCGGGTGAACTTGCGCTGACACTTCGACGAGCTTCAGAGGCCATGGAACGGCGCCGCCAATCCAAAGGAGCCCTGCTGTCGGCACTGGCCTACCCTTGCCTGGTTGCCGTTTCGGCAACGTGCGTAGCGATCTATCTGATTGGTTGGGCGATCCCAAAGCTGGCGAAATTCCTAGACGCGATGGGTCGAAAGCTTCCCGCGATGACGCAATCGCTGCTTGATGTATCGACATGGATCAACCATTACAGCACAACACTCGCGGTTCTCGTTGTAGCAGTCTTCGCGGCGATAGGACTTTGCTATCGATGGCCGCCGGGACGGTACCGAATCGACCAGTTTCTGCTTCAGATTCCGTTGCTGGGTAGTCTGCTAAGAATGGCCGAGACACAGCAACTGGCCGCGTCGCTGGCGTTGCTATTGCGCAGTGGAGTCTTTCTTCAGGACGCATTGATCACAGCCGCTGCATTGCAACACAACCAGTATCTCCAAAGTGGACTGAACCAAACGAGGAAACAGATCGCGAGAGGCGGCGGGTTTGCGAGTTCCCTGCATGACAAAGGTTTTGGTGCTTTGCTTGCGAGCATGATCGCGGTTGGCGAAAAAACCGGTGACCTGCCATCGACCTTGGAACATGTCGGTGAGTTCTACGAGGGACAGGTCGAAACCCAACGCAAACGGATCGAGAAGCTAATCGAACCCGCAATCATCGTGGTTGTGGGTGGCCTGGTAGGCTACGTCTACGCAGCATTCTTTATGGCGTTGATGAGCGCCGGAGGCAACTTCAATTGATCGATTCAACCTTCCGATTTGGATGGCCAATACGTCAGGTGCTGGCAGTTTGTTTCGTCGGCGTACTAGGCTCCATGTCCGCCCATGCTGGCGACCCCACTACGCCGAGTCCTCAACTCGTTGCAAAAATCAACGCGGCCAATTTTGCTGATTCGGCGCAGGCTCCTTCAGCCACTCCGACGCCCAGTGGATCTCGCCCGGTTCATCTGAAGCTGTTGGGATTGATGCTTCGCGATCGGGACAACGGTACCGCGATTGTTTCTTTGAACGGAACACGGGTTCGTGTGATTCCGTTGCAGAGGCAACGTCTGGCCGAACGCGACATCGTCGAGTTTGACGATCGCTCGTTTGTTCTTGCGGATTTCACGCAAACAACATTGGTCTTGGAGAGCCCGGACGGATCCCGCGAATTCTTGCTCAAGTAAGTTTTGATCAGTGGCCAGCAAAGCTTGGACGACGAGCAATGATTGCCTTGACATTTCATCGCGAGTCTATTGGGAGGTCGCCAATCCTGAGTTCGTTCGCGTGATGAGATGAGTTACCACGATGCGTCGCAACCGCTTCAGCAGTCCCGTATCGAATTTCGGATGGATCGCTACGACAATCCTGACTTGTCTTCTTGTTGAAACGCTCCCGCCGACGGTTGCAGACGCTTCGGGTCCAACCTTCACGCTTCTCGATGTTGATGACCAACCGATTCCAAACGCGTTGGTCAGGCAATTCGGAGAATCTGGGATTCGCAGGGAGGAGAAGCAGTACAAGCTGCGACATCAGACAACGACAAATGATTCTGGCCAATTTCAATTGCCTGACGGTGTCCTGATCGCAAACCCCTATCTGAAAAGAATCGAAGGGGGGCCGGGACTAGTGGCAACCTGGGTGACAGTCCCATCCGTCGGCAATGAACACGAACGAACATGGCTGCTTGGGACATCCGTAGGAATTCCTGATGCCTATTTCCAGTGGAACCTTCGTTCAGTCGCGATGTTCTACGGTAAAGCGATAGAAATGCCGGATCGAGAGGACTTGGAAAAGGACTTGGTCATTCGGCTTCCCAAACCGTCAACCGATTTGCGAATCATCAGCGCCGAGGGGGCCCCGCAGCCCAATGTCACGATTACCCCGACTCAGCTTGTTTGGTTCGCCCGAGAGTTGACGCCAGACGACAACAATGACCACGGTGCGATTCGAAAACGAATCGGTGTTCCCCAAGTGCTCCGTGCATCGTTGGCTCGAACCACGGATGCTGATGGCCGAGTTTCCTTTTCGACCATCGACCGGATGGAATTCGCAGAATTGGAATGTGAATCCCCCGACCATGGCCTGCAAAGGTCTTTCACCAACAACAACACGATTGGAAAGGAACTTCAGAACGACTTGGTAATTTATCCAGTCGGTTCTGTGAGTGGTGTCGTTCGCGTACCGAACGGCGTCGATCCTGACGCGCTGAATGCGACCGAGTTGTTGTTCGAGACATCTGGCTTCCGTCGCCCAAAGAATGCCACTTTGTCGATGCAAGGCGTCGCGAAAGTCAGGTTGGACCAGAGCGGAACGTTTCATCTGCCTGCCATGGCAGCGGGCAAATTTAAGTTGGTCGATCGTTTCGGCGAGGAAGCAAAAGTGCGAATCACTTTGCCAAAGAAGGCGACGGTGAGCCCCGGAGAAGAGCTAAAGCTTGACTGCAAGGCGATAAAGATGGTCCTGGTTCGAAGTCGGTACGTCTACCGTGAATCAGGCGAACCTGCAGCAAGCAAGTCGGTGAAGATCAACCATGGCCGAGATGCAGGCGTCAGCCGAGAATTAGCGGTCTACACCAAGACCGACGCGAACGGCCGATTTCAAGCGAGAGTCTTTCCAGGCACGATCGGATACGAATCATTGACCGTTGTGGATGGTTTCAACCAGGCTCACCGATTTGAGCAACCGAGAAACCTCCAGCTACCGCAAGGCAAACGAACCATGGTTCCAATCGACTCAACGACGTGCGACCTGGAACCCCTCGAATTGATACCAACGAGACTCGTCCGTGGAAAGCTGATCGATCAAGATGGCGACCCACTAGCAAACGTCGGCGTCTACGCCTGGAACAGGTTTCAAACGTCCAACGATTTTTCCAGGACGAATGAAGAGGGGGAGTTCACGCTCGAACGGATGCCCTCGGCGTACCCGCCCAAACAATTCAAGGTCGGCCCCCAATACAAAACCAAACGAGCGATGGTTGTGTCTGATGATCCGCTAGTGATCCAGCTGAAATCGGATTTGCCGTCAGAGTAATAATGGCCTCCGTCAGACCGTCGGCTACGCCCTGACATTGAGTTTCAGGGGAACCCGTTCCGAGTAGCTACGATTTGCTGTAGCCAAGTTCTCGCATCACGATCAACATTTCGTCGCAGGTAATGTACCGACGATGATGTTTCATCTTGTACTGATCGATCGCTGCAGCCAGTTCACAACCATCTTCCGACAGATCGGCATGAGAACTACCGAATTGACGCCGTTCTCTCGCGAATCCACTGTCGCCTGATTCTCTATTTCGACGGCGGTCTTGGCGAACTTCTCGCTCGGTCGAACGCGATTCCGTGGTTTCCGATCGCACAGCGGACTCCTGCCGGTTCCGACGGGGCGGAATTACGGTCACAGGTGTCGTCTGGCTGGTTTGAGTTGGAGGTGGCAACGGCATCAATGTGGATCCTCACACGGGTAACGAGCGTGTCTTGCACACGTTTTCGAGAGACCTCTCACCACAACCCTAGGTCAAGAATCGAGGGAAGGGAGCGGAAAAGCACAATTGATCCCCATCTACAGGGGCGGTCTGTAGCGAAGGATCGTGTTGGTGAAACAAAAACACGGAGAATCGTGTCTGGTTTCGCAAACACGCGGAAATCGTTACCGTTTTAGCTGCCCCGCTCGCTCGCAAATGCAGCGATTTTGCGTGGCGACACACCTTCTCTCTTCGCTTCCTCTGACACGACCTGACGCCGAGATGCCCGACACTGCCCCATCGAGTCAACCGGAAGGCGATTTACGTTATCGCCGCGTGATTTTGAAACTCAGCGGCGAAAGCCTGGCTGAATCTGGCAAGCGGGGAATCAGCGACAACGAATTGCTGGCGATTGCCAAACAGATCAAATCCGCTCACGAATCGGGCTGTCAAATCGCGATCGTCAATGGCGGTGGCAACATCCTGCGAGGTGCATCGTTCTCTGGTGCCAATGCGTCAGTCCAGGAGGCCACGGCCCACTACATGGGCATGCTCGCCACGGTGATCAACTCGCTGGCGTTGCAAGACGCTCTCGATTCGATCGGGTTGCAGACTCGAGTGATGAGTGCGTTGCCCGTCGACCGCGTCGCGGAACAATTCATCCGCCGCCGCGCCATCCGACATCTCGAAAAAGGCCGCGTGATCATCCTTTCCGGAGGAATCGGAAGTCCGTTTGTAACGACTGACACAGCCGCGGCTCAACGAGCACTCGAGATCGAAGCCGACGTGATTTTGAAAGCGACCCGCGTGGACGGCGTCTACAGCGACGATCCAGAAAAGAACCCACATGCGGTTTTGTACGAACAACTCAGCTACAACGAAGTGATCCAGAAGAAGCTTCGCGTGATGGATGCGACCGCCATCGCGTTGTGCAACGAACACCGCAAGCCAATCTTGGTGTTTAATTTTAAGCAGGACGGCAACATCGTTCGTGCCGTCCGCGGTGAATCCGTGGGAACCTGGATCGGTGACCCACAGGACACACAAACCAACCAACATTGATTGCAAACAGCCTTTCCCCCTCCTCAATCCCCAGGATGACACGATGACGAGCGACGAGATATTGATGGACGCCGAAGAGCGAATGGACAAAGCCGTTTCGGTGTTGCAGAACAATTTGTCGGGGATTCGCACCGGAAGAGCTAACCCAGGTTTGGTCGATTCGATCAAAGTCGAGGTTTACGGTTCGCTGACGCCGCTGAAACAATTGGCCAGCATTGGCACGCCGGAGCCACAACAAATCTTGATTCGCCCGTACGACGCAACGACAATCAAAGATATCGAAAAAGCGATTGTCGCCGGCGATTTGGGTTTGAACCCACAAAACGATGGCCGCGTCATTCGTTTGAACGTGCCGCCATTGTCGGGCGAAGTCCGCAAGAAAATGGTTTCGCGAATCAAAGAGTTGGCGGAAGAGGCGAAGGTGTCGATCCGCAACATTCGTCGCGATGCCAACAAAGCTGCTGAAACAGCCGAGAAGGACAAAGAGATGACGGAAGACGATCGCGACAAGACCAAAGATCAAGTGCAAGAGTTGACCAAGAAAGCTGAAACAAACGTCAATGAATCCGCCAAAGCTCGCGAAGCGGAAGTGATGGAGGACTGATCGTCCATGACACAATCGGTGCAATGCCCGCGATGTTTCGCGGCCGTCGCGGTAAGCGACGATGCCGGCGGGACTCGCGTGATTTGCCCGAAGTGCCAGGACACGTTCTTGGTCCCTGGGGTCTCAGCCAATTCCACCAATGACGACGACGATTGGTTGGTACTGAGTGATCCGCCCGAGAAGAGTTCCACGCCGCAGAAACCTGCGGCCACGTCGCAACCCACCCAAGTGGCTCCTGCGAATATTTCTCCGGCGGTGACACCCAAGCCTGCCGGGTCGAGCGTTCCATCAGAAGCCGACTCGCAAGCGTCGAAGCAGGATTCGGCTGACTCCGGTGGCGACATGTTCGACATGGATCTGCCTCCGGTCGACTCCGCCTCATCATCGGATGACGAAGATCCGTTTGGGTTCGACAATATCCAGGACATTTCGAGAGGGACAGAAAACGGCAAGCAGGAGCCTGCTGCTGACGCGTTTGACGACCCCGACGATCCATTCAATTTCGATTCGATGGAAGAATCGGTGTCCTCGTTCCCGAGTGCGGGCGAAGCAGCAACTCCCGCGGCAAAGGACTCGATGGTCGATCCGTTGTTCAGCCAAGCCGCCGCCCTGGCGGCATCGGCGAGCAAGCCCAAGCCGCCGGCCTCCGACGAACCAGTCGCTCACAACGTTGAATACGAAGAGAACTTCCGTGTTCGATGCCCCGTTTGTGCGACCATGATGAATGTGACCTCCGCACAGTCCGGCAAACAAATTCGTTGCCACGATTGTCACAAGTCGATCAAAGTTCCGCCGGCGCCTCGGAAGAAGAAGAAGGTTGTGATCGACATGGATCGCGCCCAATCTTTCCAGTTCAACGAAACCGCGGTGACGCAGAGCGATCGCCCCGCTGATCCGTTCCGCAAATCAGCTCAAGAGTTGCTCGCCCAAGCTGCCCGCGTCGAAGAAGAAGAACCGGCTCCCGATTTGGACGTGCCCAAAATTTCCGACTGGGCGAAAGCTGTCTTTGGAGTCTTCGGCCAGTTCAGCGTGACCGTTCATTGGCTGATCCTGTCGTCCATCGCTGCTGTGATTGCTTTCATCGCGATCGCATCTGGATTTGATGCGGCACTGAAGTTCTTGTTTCCCGCTGGCATCGTTTACGGAGCGATGGTGTTGGCGTGCGGATTCACCATCCTGCAATCAGTGAGCAACGATGAAGAATCAGTTTCGGATTGGCCGCTGACCCTGGAACCTATGGAGTGGCTGGCTCCCACAGCATTCTGCTTCGCCGCCGTCGGCTTGACCGGCGGACCAGGTTGGCTCATCGGCACCCTCGCGTTTGGTCAGAACTTAGCAACGGTTTGCTTGACCATGCTCTCTGTGTTTCTGCTCTTCCCTTTTGTCTTGCTGTCGATGTTGGACATGCAGAATATGTTCGTCCCGTTCTCGCCCGAAGTCGGACGTAGCGTGACGCGTTGCGAAGAAGCGTGGGGCGGTTTCTATCTGTCCGCAGCGTTGATCTTCTTTGGTGCCTTCCTGATCTTTTTCATGGCCAGTTTGTTTCCTCCCGTGGCCGCGGCGGTGGTGTGCATCTTTGTGGGCACCGCGGGAACCTTCATCTACTTTGCGATGTTGGGTCGATTGGCAAAGGCGATTGGCCAGTCGGTCAATGACCAGCCCAGAGACAACGACATCGATGAAGTTCGCGAGGCAGAACGAGCTCGCGAAGCCAGTGGTGGCTGAAAAGACGGAAGCGGCGAAACCGCTTTGCCGCCTGCAGATCTAAAAAGGCCGCTCGTCGGAATCTTCGCGAGGGTCACCGCACCAACGGTTCAACGCTTCGAGCACAACATCTCGCTCGGCCGAGCTCGTCCACACGGAATCTTCGACGTCCAAACGGATCTCGTAGTAGCCTTCACGTTGGCAGTCTTCTTCGCCACAAAAGTGCGGCAAATCCGCCACCCAAACGACTCGGTAAAGCGGCACGTGTTTGTCGTCAACTTTGACGATCGGCGAAACCATCGCGGTGTCCCTGTGGAAGTTCTAGGAAATGTCTCGAGCGAATTGTGCTGGCTCGCAACAGCAGACTAAGCGGCTGAACTAGGCCAGTTCGCGACTGCGGTTCGCTGACGCTTGAACAGCTTGAATCATCGCTCCTCGCACCGCATTCTGTTCCAGGACGCTCATCGCGGCAATGGTTGTTCCACCGGGGCTGCAGACGTTGTCCTTCAGCACGCCGGGATGCTCCCCCGTTTCGCGAACCATTTTCGCCGCACCGAGAACTGTCTGCGTCGCCAATTGCAGAGCGGTCGCACGCGGCAAGCCCGCCGCAACACCGCCGTCGGCGAGCGCTTCGATAATCAAGAATACGTACGCGGGTCCGGAACCACTGACGCCCGTGACCGCATTCATTTGTGGCTCGGTGACCTGAGACGCGATACCGACGCTGCTCAGCATCGTTTCGATCAGTTCAATGTCGTCGTTGTTCACTCCGGAACTGACGCAGAAACCGCTGGCGCCTTCACCGACCAGGCTCGGCGTATTTGGCATCACGCGAACGACCCGATCGTGTCCAACGCCTTGTGTCAGTTTGTCGAGACCGATCCCGGCAGCGATCGAAACGATCAATCGTTCCGACCAGTCAGCCGATTTGCCCGCGTCATTCTTCACTGCCAAAACGTCTGCAATGATGTGCGGTTTGACAGCCAACATCACGACCTTCGCACCCGATACCGCGGCAACCGTGTCGGTCGTGGTCGAGCACTCGGGGTACTTCGACGACCACCAATCCCCAGTCGATTTGGTTTTGTGAACAACCGTCAGTCCACTGGGTTTCAGGCATCCGCTTTCGAGCATTCCGCCAACGAGAGCCCGAGCCATTTGCCCGCCGCCAATGACCGTCAATCCGGTGAGTTGCATCTCGAGATTCAATCCATCTGTCGCGTGTTAGGAAGAAGACGACCGACCAGACGACTCAGAACATTCCCGGGGTACGCTTTTCGACGTTGGCCAGCAACTGCATCAACGCAACTCGTAGTTGCTTGACTCGCAGCGGCAGTGGAAGCAGCACGCGATTGGGGCCGCGTTTGGCGCGACCGATGATGTGTCCTTGGCGTTGATCGACCAGCAAGACCGCAGGAATTTCAGCAGTCTGTTCGTCGGTGACGAACTGGTTGTAGGCCTCCAACGCGTCGTTGCCAAGTTCGGCTGCTCCAAAGATCACACAATCTGCGGGATTCTCGATGTCGTCCTCGAATCGAGCCAAAGCACGTTTTGGATCCGCGATGATCAACACTCGGTAACCCCGTGCTTTCAATCTTTCACGAACGGCGTTTTGCAGGTTGGCTTTCGATTCCACCAGCATCACCACGTAGCCTTCACCCTCATTGGTGACCACGTGATCGTCACCCACATCCGCGGCGTCGACGGTTCCACTCGTGTCGTGGACTTGCCGTTCGACCGGACCCTTCTTGAGCGTTTCCAGGACTCGTTCCACTTCGATCCTCAATGCCGAAGCCGACTGAACCCGCTTCTCCGGATCGTATGCCAAAATCTTGATCAACAGCTGACTGACAAGCCCCGGGCAATCCGGCACATGATCCGTGATGGGTTTGATTTCTTGGAAGCGAGAAACGTTCAACCGAGCCAAACGGTCTCGTGTTTCCGAAAGCGCCGGTGTCCCCGCCAACATGTGATAGAGCATGTTTCCAGTGAAGAAAACATCGCTGCGAGGGTCATCTTTGCGGACGTTGGTGCCTCGTTCCAACGCCGCATAATCGATCGCGCGAGCGTTCGGGCAATCAGCGACTTGTTCGGGGTTGTTTCGATCGGCCAAGGCGGCCAACCCAAAGTCAACCAGCTTCGCCGTGCCTCCCGATGAAATCAGAACGTTAGATAGCTTCAAGTCACGGTGCGAAATCCCGAGACTGGCGGCGTGAGCCAAACCCGCCGCGATTTCCATCGTCAATTTTAGCGACAGTTCAACCGGCAACTGTTTGCGGATGCGGACCAATTCCCGTAGCGTCTGCCCTTCGACAAACTCCATCACCAAGAACGGATTGCGGACGTCGGGAACAACATCCAAAATCCGAACGATGTTCGGGTGTTTGAGTTTCAAACCCATGCTGCCTTCGCGAAGGAATTGCTCCATCTCCTTCGGTTCATCGCGAAAACGCTTTCGCAGCACTTTGACGGCAAAGACCTCGTTGTCTTTCTCAGCTCGATAGACGCGAGCGAACGTACCGGCACCGATCAGGTACTGAACCTTGTAGTCGCCGTAGAAGTAGCCGCCTTTGTCGCCGCGGTTCAGTTTCTCGCACTGCAACGTGGTCAGGATTCCGTGTCGCTGCAGCAGCTCGATGACTTCGCTGAGCCGACGTTCTTCGGCACCCAGTTCCGAAAGCGCACGATCGACTTCCCGACGATCCGCGATTCCAACTGCAATCGCTCGTTGAATGAATTCCTCAGGAGTCGGAGCACTCATGGATTCGTTGCTTCTCCCGACTTCTTTCGCTCGTACTCATGCAGACGCACACCAAGATCTCGCAACGCAGCAAGGTCATCCGCCCAATCGGCGTTCTTCATTTGGGCAGGCGACAGATAGATGTTCAGATAGGGTGCAAACCGGCGATCGCCTTCCACGTCCGCTCGGCACATGTCGACCAGCGGTTTCAGATTGGCAAACGGGTTGCCCGGAGCAATCAGCATGTCCAAATCATTGAGCGAGGTCAGTGGCTCAATCGAAGTGAGTTTGTTGTCGGAGACCTCCAACGTCGTCAGCCAACCCAGCTTTGAGACCGGGTCCAAACTGGTCAGTTCATTGCCGGCCACATCGAGCGACCAGATTTTGGTCAGCCCAGCCAGCGGGTCGAGGCTGGTGAGCTTGTTGTCAGCAACATACAAGGTCCGCAGATTCGACATTTTGGTCAGTGGATCCAAACTGGTCAGCTCATTGCGAGAAACATCTAACAACTGCATCGCAACCAATTCGGTCAACGGTTCCAGGCTGGTGATCTTGTTGCCCGCCAAGGTGACCGATTGCAATCGCTTCAAATCGGCGATGGGAGACAAATCAGAGAACTCGTTGTCGGCAAGATCGATCAGCATCAATGACTTGCAGTGCTGCAAACCCTCAAGCGACTGAATGCCTTTGGCGGTGCCAACGACGCGAGAGATTTTCGCGACATCTTCGGCGGTGATTGGTTCTTCGTTGTGCCGTTTGGCGAACACTTCGGCGCGAACAGCGGACTCGAGTGCTTTGTCAGGAAAGACCGATTTGACGACAGGCTTTTCCTCCGGCTTCTTGTCTTTCTTCTTCTCCTCTTTCTTCTCCTCTTTCATCTCCTTCTTCTCAGCCTTGGCTGGAGCAGCCTTTTTCGGTTCGTCCTTCTTAGGCTCCTGCTTCTTGGGCTCGTCCTTTTTCGCCTCATCTTTCTGCTTGGCCGGTTTCTCGGGCTTCGCGTCTTTCTTCACTTCGGCCGGTTTCTCGGCTTCGGCAGTCTGTTGCTCGCCGGCGTTCTTGTCGCCATCATCGGCTGACAAACCGGAGACCGGGCCCAAAAGAAGGCAGACAAGCGACACGAACCAAAGGACGGACAGTTTTCGCGAGCTTTTCATGGTGAATGTGCGGAACCGTGAAGGAAGATGGAGGGCTGCAAAGTCACCCATCATAGTCGCTGCCCCCCGTAATCGTCATCTCCCGCTTTGGCTGGTTGGCCAGTTCGACAGCGGTTTTTCCTCAGTTGGCCGATGCAACCAGACTTTGGATCAGAATTGCGAGTGCGGCGCTGGTCATCGGCACGCTCATGCTGGGTGAATCCGAATTTTCGCGAGCCACCTGGGATGGGGCCAGAGGCACGTGCACAAACAAGGACTGCGTCCGCATGCTGAACGCCGCTGAATAGTGATGACTCAGGTACAACGCGGCGTTGCAGAGATATGTACCCGCGTGATGCGACACCGCGGCGGGAATGCCCGCATCACGAATTTTCTGGGCTGAAATCGAGAGTGGCAGCTGAGAACGGTAGGCGGCGGGCGCGTCCGGCAGAATCTCGGTTCCGTCGGTCCGCAGATTCAGACCCACGTTTTCCAGCCTCATGTGCGTCGAACCGGGAGCTTGGCCGCAATGGATCGCAAAGTCGTATCCGGCTTGCAAATCGGCTCGCAGCCGTTCGCTCATCGTCAGAAGATTGACCGGGTATCGCCGGGTGACCAACTCCACCGGCCCGTCGTACCAGTGCGTCAGTTCCATCAGGCTCATCCAGCTCGAATTGTCCGGCCAGCGGTCGTAGGGCTCGAAAGCCGTCAAGAGAACCTTGGTCACGTGTTGGGTCGTCCGGCGGGAATGCGAGAGAATCGGAGCAGGATTTCAGGTCCGCAATCGAGCGTCGGAACGCTGAAACGGGCTCCGCAAGTATAGTTCGCTGTTGTCCCCACCGAAGTCCGAAACGCAAAAACGCCCCCGAATCAAAGCGATTCGAGGGCGTTTGGCGGTTCAGATGGTTGCTTTCGCGTTCAGCGTCTTAGGACGCCGTCGAAGATCACCAGTTGAAGTTGGCTCCGACGTAGGCTCCGTGAAGCAGCAGGCTGCTGTCCGCGTGCAATGCACTTGCCGAGGCGACCGAGCTGTAGTCACGTGAATAGTTGTCGGCGATGGCCAAGCCAGTTGCACCGAGAACTCGGTAACCACCACGAACCGTCCAGCAGTTGCTGACTCGGACGCCGAGGCCCAGATCAAACTCACCCAAAGTCGACAACACGGTGTCGGTGGTTTCGTAGTTGATCATTTCGCCGGGCATCGCTGCCAGTTCAGCAGCAGTGTCTTGTGTTCCCAAACGATGACGGAACTCAGCTTGGTTTCCGTAGAGACCGAACTTGCCACCAACATTGAAGTTGACTCGGCTGCCCAAGCAGTAGATCAGTTGGCTGCCGAACTGGTAGCCGAACAAATCGTTCTCGGTCGAGGTCGTGTCGTAGATGTCGTTCATCGTGTAGCCGGCTCGTCCGTCAACATCGTAGGCGTAATCGACGCTGTCTTTGAACTGGAACCAACGAAGGCCGTGGCTGGTGACAACTTGGACTTTGCCGTTGCAAGGACGAACCAGAGGTCCGGCTGCTCCGCCGTATCCGTGACGCGGTCCACAGGGAGCACATTGTTGCGGTGGGCAAGCACCGGTGTTGCAGCTGCCGTAGCCACCATAGCTGGCTCCGCCGTAACCGCCGACTCCGCCATAGCCACCCATTCCCATGAAGCTCTTCAGTTTGTGGCCCATGCCCATGCCAGTTCCGCAAGAAGCGGCTGAAGCACGTTGAGCACCCATCAAACCGAAGCTGAACAGGTTGACTTCCAAACCTTGAACATCAACGTCACGACGTGCACGGAACTGAGTCGCTTCTGCAAGCGAGTTCGTACCAGCACCACCAGGAGCGGCATTGGTATCGCCTCCATCCAACGCCGATTGACCGGCACGACCATCGATGATGTCGTAAATGGTGTATGCGCCGCCCCCATTCAAAGCGTTGTAGACACCGCCACCATTGTCGTAGTTGTACGCCATCTGGGCACCGTTGTACTGCGGCATTCCTGATGCTCGCAGTGCACCGCCACCGCCACCATTGGCAATGGAGTTCTCAGCCGTGTAGACGGGCGAGTTGTACATCTCGGAATCAGGATCCCAATTGAAGTACGTCACTCCCAAACCGTACTGGCCACATCCGAGGTAGCGACCGGCGGTGAGGCTGTAGCCCAACGAGTTGTCTGGCTCGATCGACCCGATGCCCATCAGAGGCAAGTAGGGGCGAGTTGGATCAGCGGTGTCGTAACGCGAAACGATGTTTCGGTCTTTGCCATTCGTATCCATGTTGAAGAACAACAGTTCAAACGAACCGAACCATGGGAACAAAGGTGCTCGCACGGGAGCGGCTGATGGCATGCCACAAGATTGAGCGGCGTACGAAGCACCTTCCCAAGGTTGCGAAGCAGCTTGCATGTACGGGCTGGGTTGAGCACATGACTGGCAATCGCCAGCGGGAGCAGGAGCACTGCTGTACTCGACTGGTGCCGAGTATTGCTGAACTGGAGCCGCGGAATGCTGGTGCGACGAGTGCTGATGCACAGTCGCGGCTGGTGCGGGAGCAGAGTAGGACGGTGCTGGCTGAGCCGGGGCAACGTGCTGTTGCACGGGAGCCGACAATTGCTCGCCGTAAGAAGGAGCCGGCGTCGGAATGGATTCCGGTGGTGGCAATTGGTTGTCGTATCCACCCGTCGAAGCGGGCTGGAACAATTGCGGGCCGTTGTTTTGGTTGCCGAAGTTGTTCCACTTCGCAGGAGCTTGGTAGCCGCCCGCGTTTGGTTGCTGATAGTTCCCGCCGCCAAACGTTTGAACCGCTTGGGTTTGAGGAACACCCAATTGGCTGGTCGGACCAGCGTAGGGTTGTCCGCCGTATTGACCAGGTCCGTACTGTGCCGAGGCGATGGTGCAAACACCCATGGAAAGGGTGGCTGCGACAGCTCGCAAGACGTTGAATTTCATCCTTGACTCCTTCTGCGTGCGCTAATGTGCTTCATTGCAACTGCCCTAGCCGAAATCGGGTCTTCCACAGAGGCGACCGACCAAGATCGAAATGACAGTCAAGTAGGACCAGTAGTTGCCGGCCCAAATCGCTGGGAGGCACTCACGAAATGTCATGTCGATCTCAATCAGTTGAGTGAACGTTGACCGCTCGCCCGACACCCCAGCCGAAATTTCAATACGGTGGACCTGAATTGAGAGAAGTTGGTTGACCAGACCGATTGCTCGGTTTGGTTTTCCTTCCGCAACTCGAATCGTCCGAGGTGGACTCCTTTCCACGTACCAATCCCTCAATTGGCGGCTAACTCGCGTCAGATTCAGCGAAGAATGCGATCGACTGCTAGGAGCGTTGCAATCGGAACGCTTTGCCATTCCGGACCACCTTGTCTGAATGGGACGGTTCTCACCCAAGATTTCACCCAATCGACAGAGTTTCCCAAAAAGCTGGCCAGCGGTGTTCAGTGTGCATTTTGCTGTGACCCCATGATGGGGAACTTAACCGGCCAAATGAGCGTCCCTTGAAGGAAACCGCTCTGAGCGACACGATTGAAGCGGATCACTTCCGTGCCTCTCGTTTTCGAACGCCCGAACCCAACCTGACGGACTCGCCCCATGCCTGCCCCAAAACGCTCGAACGCGAAGAATGTATTGGGTTCCGATTTGGCGGTCTGCAACACGGAGCCCATGACCGGTTTCTACCGTGACGGGTGTTGCAATACCGGCGGACAAGACGTTGGGTTGCATGTCGTTTGCGCGGAGATGACAGCTGATTTCCTCGATTTCAGCCGCTCTCGCGGGAACGACCTCAGCACCCCAATGCCGATGTACGAATTCCCAGGCCTGAAACCGGGCGATCGATGGTGCCTCTGCGCCGCTCGTTGGAAGGAAGCCTACGACGCCGGAATGGCTCCAAAGGTCCACCTGGAAGCGACGCACATCTCAGCCCTCGAATTCGCGTCGCTGGAAGAACTGCAAGAGTTCTCAACTGAATCGAACTGAGCTCATACGGGTTCGCTCCAGCCGAATTCGCTCCATCCGGGGCCTTCTCAGCTCAAGTGTCCGATCGCTTGCCCTGAAGCGTCAAAACGACTTGTCGGGCCGAAGCACGGTCGCGGTGCTCACACAAATAGATGCCCTGCCACGTCCCCACGTTCAAACGCCCGTTCTTGATCGGGACGCTGACGCTACTTCCCATCATCGACGCTTTCACGTGAGCTGGCATGTCATCGGGGCCTTCCAATGTATGGACATAAGGCAGCGATTCGGGCACCGCATGATTCATCGCGGTTTCGAAGTCCACTCGCACATCCGGATCAGCGTTCTCGTTGATGGTGAGCGAAGCGCTGGTGTGCTGAATGAAGACGTGCAGCAACCCAACTTCGATCTCCGCCACCTCCGGAATGGCCTGCAGAAGTTGCCGAGTGACCAAGTGAAATCCGCGGCGCACGGCTGGTAAAGTCAGTTCGCGCTGCATCCAGTACGACATTTTGGAAGCTACAAAGAGGAACGAGAGAAATATTTTGAAACTTTTTTGCGGCTCAATCGAATGGTGAGGTTTGTACCGTTCCAATGTCGTGAGCCGTTTCGCCGCAGCATTCTGACGCCGAAACCGGTTTCAAAACAACCCTGCCAAGTGCCTTCTTGAAACCTTCATGGAGTTGTTAGGTTGGGGATAACCCCCTTGCAATCTTCACAATTCGCTATCTTGCAAGTCGATTGACCCGCGACCGGAAAACTTCGCCTGGTCGTTAGGGTCATGGACGACCGTCGCGGGGTACGCCGGAACGGCTGGGAAGAGCAAGCCCCCTCCAGAATTTTCTTGACCCACGCAATCCGACACGAATAATCCCTTCGTGTGAAATGCTTTCGACGAACGGACTTGGTTGAGAGCGAATGTTTGTACGCGGCGTCGAGGATGCTCGGATGGCTCCTGACCCCCAGAAGAAAATCGGAATAGTATGACTCATTGCAAAAACGTATTCGAAGCAATCTTGCGCTACGGCCACGATGAAGATTTCGTGCCCAATGAAGACGAGATGTTCACTGCGACGGATGCACCTGCAGGCAGCCAAGAGAAAATCGAAGTGCTGCGTCGTCGTGTTGAATTGGGCCAGCCCCTTTGGCACACGACCGACCGCGTTGATTACAGCGGTCTGACGGGCGCGATCCGCCCTCGCGAATAAGTTCGACTAATCGAAGTTGCCAGCACGCCCGCACTAAGAGGCGAAACGCTCGCACCCATCGAATCCCACAACGAACGACCCAGAAAGCCCCGGTCTCCCGCGACCGGGGCTTTTTCTTTTCCCACCCCGCGTCTTCTCACGCGGAGCCAGCCTGCAATGCCCAGCGACGTTGCCGCAGATCATTCTGCTCGCGACCCGTTCGCTCTTGGCTTCGTCTTCACTTTGCACCGATGCGGCGTCTTGAATGACGTGCCGCGGAACGCAATTCCATTCTGGAATTTCGGTGACGTCGGTTACACTCTCACCCATGCTCGAATCCTCTTTGTCTTCCACCGTCTCCGCCCCCGAATTGCTCGCTCCCGCCGGCAATTGGGACTGTGTCCACGCCGCCATCGAAAACGGAGCCGACGCCGTTTACTTCGGTCTCGATCGAGGTTTCAACGCGCGCCATCGAGCGGCCAACTTTGGCGTCAACGACCTCTCGTCGCTGATGGGCAAACTGCACCTCCGAGGCGTCCGTGGCTACGTCACGCTTAACACGCTGGTCTTTCCCGACGAACTGAACGATTTGGTCGAAGTCGTCGACGCAATCGCCAGTGCTGGTGTGGATGCTGTGCTGGTCCAAGACTTTGGCGTCGCACGCATCGTCCGAGCAATTTGCCCGGAGCTGGAAATTCATGCGTCGACGCAAATGAGTTTGACCAGCTCGGAAACGATCGCAGCAGCGAAGACGCTCGAGTTGTCCCGCGTCGTTGTCGCCCGAGAATTATCGATCGGCGAAATCAAACAGATTCGCTCGAAGACGGACATGCCAATCGAGGCCTTCATCCACGGGGCGCTGTGCGTTGCTTACAGCGGCCAATGTCTCACTAGCGAATCGCTCGGCGGTCGCAGTGCCAATCGCGGTCAATGTGCCCAAGCCTGCCGGTTGCCGTACGATCTGGTTTGCGACGGAATCGATCAAGAACTCGGCGACGTTCGCTACTTGCTCAGCCCCCAGGACTTGGCCGGATACGCCGCGATCCCTGACATGATCGAAGCCGGCGTCAACAGTCTGAAGATCGAAGGACGATTGAAGACGCCCGAGTACGTGGCCAACATCACCGGCCACTACCGTCGTGCGATCGATCAAGCCATCACGGATGGCAAGGTGAACCTCGGCGAAGACGCTCGCCACGAAATGGAACTCTCCTTTTCACGCGGCTTCACACCCGGTTGGCTGGAAGGAAACGATCACAAGCGTTTGGTCCCCGGAATCCGATCGGCCAAGCAAGGCATCGTGCTCGGCGAAGTCCGTGCGATCGGACGCGATTCGATCTTGGTCGATGTGCAAGCCGCCCTCGCGCTGGGTGATGGTTTGGCGATTGAATCCGCGGTGGACCCAAACAGCACGAAGGCCTTCGACAGCGGATTCGCTGACAACCACCAGGGCGGCCGAATCTATTCGTTGCGATTGGACAGTGAATCAAACGGAAGTCCGCACCAATCCGATCAAGCCAAGTCGCCGGAACAGCCCGCAACAAATCCTTGGGAACAAGCTCGCCAACGACAAGCGGCCGAGTCGCAAGCCTCCAGCGACAAACTCAAAAAGGTAGATCCCAATCAAACCGTTTGGATCGGTTTCGGCCGAGACGAAATCGATTTTTCGCGAATCGAAATCGGCGCGACGGTCTTCAAAAACGATGACCCTCAACTGAACAAACGATTGGCCGCCACATTCGGTGGCAAGCCTCGTCGGACTCGGTCAATCAACCTTCACGTCGTCGCGCATGTCGGCAGCCCCGTCGAAGTGCATGCAACGCTGGGCAACGGCGACCACGCGACCACCGAAAACATCATCGGCGAAGATGACTTGGCCGTCGCCAACAAACACGCCATCACCGACGAGGTCTTGGCGGACAAACTCGGACGTCTCGGCGGAACCCCGTTTCACCTTGGTCGTTTGACCAGCGATCTGAGCGGCGGACCGATGGTTCCTCTTGGCGTACTCAATCAGCTTCGTCGCGAATTGGTTGAAAAACTCGAAGATCAACTGCACGCTCCGCCGCGAAGAACGGTTCGTCTGTCGGCTGGACGCGATTTGGTGGCTTCCATTGCCAAAGAAGCGGTGTCCTTGGATTCGCAGAAGCCAACCCCGCAGTTGTCCGTGCTTTGTCGCACCATCGATCAAGTCCGAGGGGCGATCGCCGCGTCGGCCGAGCGAATTTACGCGGATTTTCATGACCCGCGAGACCACAAGGCCGCGATCGCGTTGGGCGCTGAGCACGACGCGAACGTCTGGATCGCTTCGCTTCGTATTCAGAAGCCCGGCGAGATGGGTTTGCTGAAACAGATCGTCAAACAAGGTCCCTCGGGGCTGTTGGCTCGAAATCTGGCCGCCGTCCAATTGGGAATCGAAGCAGGCCTGCCCACGATCGCTGACTTCTCGCTCAACGTCGCGAATCATCGATCGGCCGAATGGTTGATCGATCAAGGTGTCCAGCGTGTCACCGCCTCCTACGATTTGAACGCGGATCAACTGGATCAGTTGGTCAGCTCGATGCCAGCGGAATGGTTGGAACTGGTTCTGCATCAACACATGCCCATGTTCCACATGGAGCACTGTGTGTTCTGCAGCGTGCTGTCACCAGGCACCAACAAGACAAACTGCGGCCGACCATGTGATCGCCATGTCGTTCAATTGAGAGACCGTGTTGGAAAGCTTCACGTCCTGCAGGCCGACATCGCTTGTCGAAACACGTTGTTCAACGCGACGCCACAAAGCGGTGCGGAGATCGTCGGCGACATGGTGGCCCGCGGCGTGGGATCGTTCCGAGTCGAACTGCTGAGCGAAGACGCGAAAGAGGCGGAATCGATCCTGACTTTGTATCGCCGACTGTTGTTGGGTGAGATCCCAGGCCAAGAGGTTTGGCAGTCGTTGTCGGCCGAGAACCGCGTCGGTGTCACTCGCGGAACGCTGGAAGCCAAACGCAACCCACTGGCGATCCTCTAAGCGAACCCACCAACCCGACATCGTCACGGAAGCATCCGGTAGTGTTCCGCGGCGAAGTGCAAATCTTCGAGCAATGCCCGGCGCATCGTTTCACGCGTCTGCTCGTTGGGCACACGCAAAATCGCGGACGGATGATACGTCGCGATCGTCCATTTCGCGTGATCCGAGCGCTGCACCTGGCCTCGCGATTTCAACAATCGAAATCCCGGACCCAGCAACACTCCAGCGGCGGTTGCCCCGAGAGCCACGACCATCTTCGGCCGAATGACATCCAGCTCGGCTTCCAACCACGGCCGGCATGCCGCGACTTCTCTGGCGGCAGGTTTGACGTGCAATCTGCGTTTGCCGGTTGGTTTGAACTTGAAGTGTTTGACCGAGTTGGTGATGTAAAGCTCCGCCGGATCCAAACCAACTTCCGCAAGCGTTTCGCGAAGCAATTGACCGGCCGGACCGACAAAAGGCTCGCCCGCCAAATCCTCACGATCGCCCGGTTGCTCACCCACGAGGACCAATTTTGCGTTCGGGTTGCCAACACCGAACACCGTTTGCGTCGCGGGTCCGTGCAAGTCACATCCCTGGCAAACCGCTGCCGCGTCACGCAGTCGTCCAATGGAACCAGCCGTGTCGCTTCCTGACAGCTCGGGCAGAAACGGCCGGGCGGACACGCCGCCCTCAGCGTGCCGAATCATCGTCTCGACTCGTGTCGGAGCGTTCCGGACCAAGTCATCGATCAGCTCGGTCTCCGGCATCGTCGCCCAATGCTTCTTGGGCATCTCCGCCCGCATCGCGTTCAGCTTGATCCGAGCCGGGTTGAAGATGTTCGCGTAGTATGTCTTCCAAACCTCCTCCAACTCGTCCGCCTCAGGAGCTTCACTGCGCGGTGCCCCGTCGCCCATCGTCAATCGTTTGCCATCCCAAACCGCCGACTCATCGGGCGTGAGGACCGCCCAACGCATCACATCGAACCTTCGAGCGAAGAAGTCCGCGACCAGCCCCAGGGTGTAGTGATCGGGCCGATGCCAAGCGACAAAGCGAGTCCCGTCTTCGTCCTGAATTTCGCGAAAACGGACGAACGCTTTCATCTTGTGTGCGTCACGACTGACGGACTTTTCAAGCTTCGTCGCCGCGTGAACATCACGATCAGCCGCATTGGTCAGCAAGTGCTTTTCGCCGCCGGTGATTCGCCACAGTATCCGGTACAGCAGTTCCCATCGCCCGGGCGACCGATGACACGCGACTTGACGTGCTAGATTCAAGAATGGCTTGGGAACACGAAACGGCGAGGCTGAACTCGCGTTTGCTTCGTCGTTCCCCGCCTCGGCCTTCGATCCAAGCGTCGAATGCTCGATGTCAGACGCACCGAACAAGTCCGATTGCTTTCGCGCCGTCTTTGACCGGCCATCGATCCAGTGAATCGTTTCCGGAGCGGCGCCGCAGATGAGCAATCGCCGCGAAGTGATTCGCCAATCTTCCCACCGCGTCGCCCGAACACTCAAACATTCTTCGGACGCGGTCATGGAAGCTCGACTTTCGCATCAAGTGGTTTGTGGAACCTTCTTTTTCAGCACGAAGCCGAGGACCACCGCGATCGCGTAGGCAACCCAAATGAAGGCGACAATTCGGAACGACAGAGGATCCTTGGCCATGTACTTTTCGTAAACGGCAACCCCGGCCGCCGCCGTCGCTCCCACAACTGCCAATCCCATGAAGACATTCCACGCGAGACGATGACCGCCGGTGGGACGATCGTCACCCAAAATTTCGCGGCTGTTCATCATCAGGAAGAAAGTGAAGTACGCGATCGGCAACAACATGACAGCGAAAGTGCTGGCAAGGATCGCCAACCAGAACTTTTTGTCGGGATCCGTCCATAGTTCCACCCAGCTCGCCCCGGACGCACCGGCGATCAAGACGCCAATGATAAAAATCGTCTGACTGTTCGGACGCCCAAACATCTCGCGAATCGCGTAGCCGTTGATCAACATCAAAATGATGATGGTCGAGAAACCCATTCCGAAGACGCCCAATCCAAAGATCAGTTTCGCTGCCTCGTCACCCAGCAAAGGTGCCAAGGTTTGTGACAATTCGAAAGCGTTGCGTTTGACCAACGCGGCCGACAATAGCTTTTCATCGGTTGAAAGATTGGCGATCATTTCCAACTTGGTCGCTTCGTCCGTCGATTCCGCCGCGTCGCCCAACGTGAAGTCAACTCGAGCGAACAAATCGCCTTTCACTTTTTCGAACAGTGGCGAGGTTTGCATCACTTCCACGTCGGTCGATGCCAACTGTTCGTCAATTTTCTTGTGGAACGACGATGCCGACGCGATCACGACGCAGCTGGTCACCAACACGAAGGGGATCGCCATCCCGGTCGAAAGGTCAAACCGAGCTAATCCGCGGAACGTCTTGTCCCATCCGCGAGCGAGCATTGAATAAGGGAGCAAGAACGTCATGTTGATACCGACCGCGGTTGCGATCGCGGAGATCATCACACTTCGTTGTGTTCCCATCAGACGCCCAGTCCAAAACGAGCTGGCTTCCGGGGACAAGTTCGCGACCGATTCACGAAGGTCGCCCGCCGGACGCACGAACTGGCTCAAGTCAGGGATCAAGCCCGCGAAGATGCTGGCGAAGTTCAGTTCACCTTTCGCCAACAACAAAATCGCAACGCCGAAGAAGCAGATCACGACCATGCCGATCAGCGTTTTCAGAAAGATGTCGAAGACTTTCGCGGCGCGACCTTGTTTGGTGTTCAACAGAACGATGAACCCAGCGGCAAAGAACAACACCATCGTCACGCCCCACCGAAGACCACGGGAATCGCCCAGGCCTTCTCCGCCACCGAGTGACAACAGGTTCTTGTCCAGTGCGTCATAGCAAAGACTGAACTGAGGCATGCAGAAAATCATATTCGCGAGCACGGTCGCGATGATCCATCCCCAACCCAGCGCCGGGTTGATCTCGTTGTTGATCGCCTCGAATGGGCGACGTCCCGTCGAGAGCGTCACATAGCTGATCGCCGAGAGCATCACGACGCCCAACACAATCGCGACCAACTGCAGCCACAACATGCTGGTTCCGCCCATCACACCCAAGAAGAGTGATCCGGCCAACGAACCGCCACCGAGCGTGATCGCCGACTGCAGCCATCCTGGACCGGAAAGTTTGATGTAGGTGCCAAGCGTTTTGCCCTCGGCTTGTGCTTTTTGCAGCATCGCTCGATCGGCGAGAACTTTGTCGCTGACAACAGCGTCGCCACCGGTCAGTGGATTGGCTTCGGTGGAGGGGGTCGATTCAGACATGCGCGGTCACGAGGCGGGGCGGAAGGTAGGAAACTGGCAAGATAATACCAGCCTCGAAACGCACGTCGTTACCCCCTAGCGGTTCAGAATCAGTCATACTGGCAAAGAACCATAGACTCCGACTTCGGATTCTGACGGTTCCCCTCGAAGATTCGCCCGCTGAATCCCGCCGTTGCAACTCGGTTCGTCAATCGGAGTGCAAGCTGGGATTCCCAGTCGATAGGGCACAATTCGCTTCGCCCCGCCGCTTTCACCGAAGCGGTCCCGCCTGACAATCCGCCTTCCCCGCCCTCCCACCGGTTTTTCGTCATGAATCCGTTTGCGTCCATGGCTCGCTTGAATTCGTTGACCTCCGCGGCCATTTTTGCCAGCGCCGCTCTGATACATGGTGTGCAGCCAACTCTCGCGATCGCACAGCCGAGTCAATCCAGCCTCGAGTACACCGACGTCGGATGGGAGTCGCAACAGGTCACCGATCAATTCTTGGCCGAAGGATCCGCCGTTGGTGACCTCAATGGCGACAGCGTGAACGACCTGGTCTACGGTCCGGTTTGGTACGAGGGACCTGAATTTCAAACTCGGCACGAACTGGCTGAACCAAATGTTGTCCCGGTGGCCGCCTACAGCCAACACTTTTTTTCTCATGTCTGCGACGTCAATCAGGACGGCAACGAAGACGTGATCACGGTCGGATTCCCTGGGCGAAATGCGACCCTGTACATCAATCCAGGTACAGTCGAGCCGAGTGAAGGCAAAGCGTTCTGGGCCGATCACTCGATTGCGCCACGCGTGTCCAATGAGTCTCCCGCCTGGGTGGATCTGATTCCTGGCGGACTTCCCGAACTCGTGTGCGCACGCGATCGTGCCTACGGGTACTACACCGCCGACTCGATGGACGATCCGACTCAAACTTGGCAATGGGTTGCGATCTCGGAACCGGGCACGGCATTCGAACCGTTTGGACACGGTTTGGGTGTCGGCGACATCGATGGCGATGGCAAACTGGACATCATCGATCGCCAGCACTGGTGGCGACAACCGGACGCAGCGAGTTCGGAACCGAAGGGCGAGGCGAAACTTTGGCAGCGACAGGCCTGGATCGCTCAGCCATACGGTGGCGGCGGAGCCCAGATGCACGTGCACGACTTTGATGGAGATGGCGATTCCGACCTGGTCACATCCAAGAACGCACACGGGTATGGGCTGGCTTGGTTCGAGCAAACTCGTCCTGGGCAGTTCGCTCAACACGAGATCAGCGGCGAGTCTTCGATGCACAACCCGCACGGCTACGCGACCTCCCAGATGCACGCGTTGGAATCGATCGACGTCGATGGGGATGGACGTCGCGACATCGTGACCGGCAAACGGTATTTCGCTCACGGTGGCAAAGACGCTGGTGGTTTGCAGGCTCCGTTGGTCGTTTGGTTCCGCAACGTGAAGAGCGATCAACCTGGCGGCATCGAATTCATTCCTCACGTCATCCACGAAACCTCCGGCGTTGGCGTCGAAGTTGTCGCCACCGATATCAATGGCGATGGCCGGGTCGATGTGTTGACCGGAAACAAACGCGGACTGACGGTTCATCTTCAAACCGATCTCAGTGACGTTCCGTTCGCCAAACGACGACTCGTCGCGGAACGCTGGCGGACCACCAAACGGCCGCAAGAAGACTACGCGATTGGATTGAGCCCAACCGAATCAGCGGAGCACATGGATCTGCCGGACGGATTCGAAGTCGATGTGGTCGCCAGCGAACCAGAATTGGTTCAACCCATCGCGATGTGCTTTGACGATCGTGGTCGGATCTGGATGATCGAAGGCAACACGTATCCGACGAAGGCTCCCGAAGGCGAGGGCAAGGATCGCATCTTGATCCTCGAAGACTCAGACGGCGACGGATCCTTTGAGACGCAAAAGGTCTTCGCCGAAGGAGTGAACTTGGCCAGCGGAATCGAAGTCGGCTTCGGTGGCGTCTGGATCGGTGCGGCGCCCGAGTTGCTTTTCTATCCCGATGCCGATCGCGATGATGTGCCCGATGCGGAACCGAAGGTGCTCCTCGATGGCTGGGGATACCATGACACGCATGAAACGCTGAACAGCTTCACCTGGGGAATGGACGGATGGCTGTACGGTTGTCACGGAGTCTTCACGCATTCCAACGTGGGCAAACCCGGTACAGCGAAGAAAGATCGAATTCCTCTGAACGCGGGTGTGTGGCGATACCATCCAGTGCGTCACGAATTCGAAGTCTACGCACACGGAACCAGCAACCCATGGGGAGTCGACTTCAACGAAAACGGCGACTGGTTTGTCAGTGCTTGCGTGATCCCACACCTGTTTCACTTGTCGCAAGGCGGTCGCTACTTCCGGCAAGCCGGCCAGCATTTCAACCCGCACACGTACGACGATATCAAGACGATCGCCGATCACTTGCACTACGGCGACGGCACGTTTCAATCGGCCAACTCAGCGAATCGGGTCGATCGCGAATTGGTTCGTCGAACGGCCGCGACCACATCCATGGTCGGTGGCGGGCACGCTCATGCTGGATTGACGATCTACCAAGCCGACGAGTTCCCGGCTCATTACCGAGGTGAATTGTTCTTCCACAACTTGCATGGTCACCGAATCGTTCGCGAACATCTGGAAACGGAAGGCTCCGGGTTCCTTGGCCGGCATCGCCCTGACTTCATGATGTCGAACGATCATGAACAAATCGGCGTGGGAATCATGCAAGGACCTGATGGAGCCCTCTACACATCGGATTGGCACGACGATCAAACATGCCACCATCGTGATCATGAGATTTGGGATCGTACCAACGGCCGTTTGTTCCGGATCCGCTACGGCCAGCTTCAGCCTTACAAGTTCGATCTCTCGAAGCAGTCGAACGAACAGCTGGTCAAAAACTTGACGGATCCCAACGCGTACTTCGTTCGCCAGTCGCAACGGGTTTTGCAGGAGCGAGCAGCCGCCGGAAGTCTCGATCGTGACCAGGTTGCATCGGCTCTCACTGGACTGATTCAATCCAACGCACCAAGGCGGCATCGTTTGCAGGCCGTCTGGACCGCTTGGACGTCTGGTTTGCTCAATATCGACAACAACGATCAAGCAGAAGTCGACGTCGTTCAGACAGATCTCAGTGCCTTATTGGATGACCAAGACCCGATCATTCGCGGGTGGGCCGTGCAATTGATCGGAGAGAGCCAAACAGCTTTGTCGTCGGGTTTGCTTGCGAAATTGGAAACCATGTCGGCAAACGAACCCTCATCTGTCACACGTCGATATCTGGCTTCGCTGTTGCAGCGTATCCCTGAAAACCAGCGTCTCGGAATCGCTCGCGGGCTGCTCAGCCACACGATCGATCAAAAGGATCGTAACTTGCCTTGGCTGATCTGGTACGGCATCGAACCGGTCGTCGACACCGACGCAGAAGGCGTGATGAGCTTGGTTTCAAGCGGCAGTTGGGATCAACTCAAGCGATTCGTGACTCGCCGAACTGCTACAACTCCCGAGGGACGGCAAGCTTTGGTGGGAACGATCACCCAACAAATCGACGCCGTACCGAAAGATGCCAAGGTCAACAACCGATTTGATTGGATGCTCGAAGAGCTGCTCCAATCCGCTCGCAGTCGTGGCGGTGTTGCCATGCCGGCCACTTGGCCGCGTGCATCCCAACTGCTTCGCGAGAAGGCGACCGCGACCAGCACCAAAGATCTGGTCGGTGCTCTCGCGATTGAGTTCGGCGATGCGTCGGCTTTGCCGGAACTTCGAGCGATCCTGACCAATCAAGACGCCGCGACCGCCTCTCGTTTGGATGCGCTGCGTCTGCTGACCCAGGCCAAAGATCCTGAGTTGGGCAAGTTGCTGATCACCTTGATCGACGACCGCGACATCGGTGCCCAAGCCGTTCGCGGACTCGCGTCTTTTGATTCCGCCGACTTTGCATCGAAGCTGATCGAACGTTTCAATGGTTGGTCGCCACAAAAACAATCGGACGCCTTGGCGACGCTGACGTCACGAACGGGGGCCGCGATTCAGCTGATCGAGGCGATGGAAGAGGGAATCATCCCGCCGACCGTCGTTCCTGCTTACGCCGTCCGCAACGTTTTGTCGCTTCCATTCGAAGATGACTCAGCACGCAAGCGTTTGGAAGCCGCTTGGGGACGGATTGGATCGACTAGCGAACAAGCCAAACAGTTGCACGCCAAGTACACCGCTCTGCTGACGCCGAAAACGTTGGCATCGGCCAACCAGGCGGAGGGCAAGAAGCTCTACGAGACCAACTGTGGCAAATGCCACCGTCTGTTTGGAGAGGGGGAACCCATCGGTCCCGATTTGACGGGAGCCAATCGAAGTGACGTGAACTACTGGTTGGAGAACATCCTGCAGCCCAACGCGGTGATCGGCAATGCGTATCAGATGACATCGTTCTTGATGGCTGATGGCCGCGTCGTATCCGGTTTGGTTCGATCGCGTAACGAAGACGCGGTGACAGTCCAAACGACATCCGAGGTCACGGTGCTGTCGCTGGACGACGTCGAAGTCGAGAAGCTCTCGGAGACATCGTTGATGCCCGAAGGTCAACTCGAACCGATGAAACGCAATCAAGTCCGAGATCTGTTCGGCTACTTAATGAGCCCCGGGCCTTCGTTCGCTCGCGAATGGGCGGTCGAGGCAGAAAGCTTGATCGAAACCACTGTCGTTAAGGGCGGCGAAGTCAAAAATCAAGGCATGAAGCCGTTCAACGATCAATGGTCGGCGGACAACCAACTGTGGTGGACAGGCGGCAAAGTTGGGTCAACGGTGACGTTGACGGTCCCGCACGACATCAATGGTCCCGCGGAAATCCAGATGCACCTGACCGGAGCGATCGACTACGCGATGCTTTCGCTGAAGATCAATGATCAGCCCGCGCAGTCGTTCGACGGCTATTCCGCGGACGTGCGGGTCTTGCCCGCCGTCACATGGGATCAAGTCGAACTCACGCGTGGTACGCCGCTGACGATCCAAATCAAGATCACCGGCAAAAATGAAAAAGCAATCGCTCGCTGGATGGCAGGCATCGATTCCATTTCCATCCGCCCGCTATGACCCGACGGCCGATAGGCCTGGTTTCGCCAGGCCGTCAGCCTCATCGTTGCCACTCACCGCGATGGTGATGACTCAAAATCACACTTTCGCAAAACTCAAACAGGCCAAACGGTCAGTTCGAACGAATCATCGGCAACGAAGTCGGTTTCGCCTAAGAACAACTGACCTGCGTTGGGGCATTGGGCTTGATCTTCCGCGCTGAAGTTCTCGACCGCGGTGGTGATGATCAGTTTCAGTTTGCCTTCGTGAGGCACCAAAGCCGGGCAAGTGTTCTGCGGCGATCCGGGAGTTTGCCAAACGACGCGAAGCTCACCCGATGCGAGATCATAGAGACGTGTCTCACCGTGTTCCGCCACACCGGGATGAAAAATCGCGACGATGATTCCGCTGCCATCGGGCGTCAGAATCGCACCGTCGGGGACTCCTGGGTCGTTGGTCAAATCCAACACAACACGTGCTTCGCCGATGGTTCCCGCCGCGATGTCGAGCGGATATTCCACGATCGTTCGCGTCGGCGAATCAATGTCGATCAGGAACAGTTTTCCCGATTCGTCCTTGCGGATCATTTTGCCGTTGCTGCAAATTTGATCGTCACGAAGGCGAATCAGCTTTTGGTCGCTTCCACGGTACAGATACAATCCCGCCTTCTTCTCATCGAATGCCAAGTCCTTGGTGCCGAAGATCAGGTTGTCATCGATCGCCAATCCGTCGTTGATGATCGTGTTGGTCACATCGCTATCAATGCCGTCGCAGAAAGGCATCCACTCGCCCGAGTTTGAATCAAAGATTCCGAGCGAACGTTCGACGCCAGCCACAAACTTGCCGGGCGTTTGACATTGGAAAGCAAAACCGGGACGACCGGGCAAGTCGAACGATTGGTTCGATTGGGTTGCCAAGTCCAACACGTTGATGCTGCCGCGCAACACGTCGGCACCGTGCTGGATGCCCACCCAAGAAAGCTTTCCGTCAGCGACCATCGCCATCGGTCCCTCGGGCAGGAAACGCAAAGCGTCGCTGTCAGGAACACTCAGTGGGCTGGCGACACGAATTTCGGGTGCTGGCGACATTTCAATTCAGACTTGCGAGAGGGCGGAGATGAAAACGCCGGATTGTAAGAACCTCCGGCAAGATCAACCACCATCCGCAAACCTCACGTTTCACAACGGAACGTGCCCAGCGAGAGACGCGGCTACGGAACAACGACGTGCCTTCTAGATTCCCATCTGAGCCAGCATGTCGGCGACACGCCCCGCGTTTTCCGTCAGCACCGGATGCGACTCACGGAAATGTTCGACCTGTTGTTGCCAACGTTCGGCCAGAGTTGCTGAGTTGACGTCTTGTTCATCGAGCGTCTCACGGATCTCGTCGAGTTCGGCTTTCAGCCGCGCGATCTCGGTTGGTTCCAAGTCTTCAATGTCGGCGAGTTGCTCATGAAGATGAGCAATCGTGGCGTCCAATTCGCTTCGCATGAGCGTGGGTCTCTAAGTGGAGTGGGGATACACAGCTTGCTTGCAGACCAAAGTTCGATCACCCGTGAGAACAAACGCGGTCTTCAATCGTTATTGTATCGTTCGCAACTCTGCTTCGCGGAAGTGGTCATCGCGAACATCTGACGTCCGACTTCGCGTCGTACTTTGAAGGAGCGTGCATCGGGCGAGTTCTCGCGTGTCAGTGACAACACTCCGCCGAATGGGTCCTATGAAACGGCCCATCAAATGGAAGTTGAATCGATTCGCCGGAATGAACCGACCAATCCGAACATCCGACGGTGTTTTGGGAGCACAAACCGCCGCAGGGGTGGTGCGACGGGCGTCAGCGTGGATTATTCTGAGTCAAACCCACTCGACTTTTCTCTCCTCCCGTGGTTGTTCCATCCATGATGCGTCTTGCTGAACCGTTGGCTTCTCGAACTTGGCTCTTCACGGTGGGGATTGTTCTCGCATCTTTGATGTTCTCTGCGACGACACCCACGATCAGCTTTGCACAAGACGATGTGATGGCTGAGTTCGGTGAGGATCCCGTCGACGAAGCCCCGGCCGAGCCAGCGGGTCCCGGTGCAGCAGAGCAACCAGCCGGTGACGTAGGTGGAGATGCTGGCGGAGGCAACGCCAATGCTACCCCACCCGCTACTGATCAATCGTTGTTGGAATGGGTCTTCGAATCGCTTGGTGTCACCTACCTGATCGTCTTCCTGGCTTTGTCGGTCACTCTCGTGTCGCTCTTCGTGATGAACATGTTGGCGGCCAGGCGTGACACGCTTTGCCCGACCGAGTTGGTCGAAGAGTTCAGCCAACGGCTCGCGGCCAATGACAATCAAGGTGCCTATGACCTTGCAAAAGCCGACGAATCCGTGCTTGGACAAGTCCTTGCAGCCGGATTGGCAAAAGTCAGCAAGGGATACAACAAAGCGCTCGAGTCAATGCAGGAAGTTGGCGAAGAGGAAAGCATGAAGCTCGAACATCGCCTGAGTTACATGGCGTTGATTGGCAACCTGTCGCCCATGATCGGTTTGTTTGGAACGGTTCAAGGGATGATTTCATCCTTCCAAGTCATCGCGTTGGGAGGTTCCACGCCAAAGCCATCTGACTTGGCCGCCGGTATTTCAACCGCTTTGTTCACAACGCTCGTGGGCCTCGCCGTCGCCATCCCCGCCATCGCGGCCTACAACATTCTTCGCAACCGCGTCGCTCGACTGCTGCTTGAAGTCGGCGTCGAAAGCGAAAACCTGATGAGCAAGTTCGAAGACATGTCGCCCAAGTCAGGAGCCCGTGGCTGATGCGAGTCAAACGCACCGAAGTCGACATGGCGGAAGGTGACATGACACCCATGATCGACATGACGTTCCAGTTGATCGCCTTTTTCATGGTGTTGATCAACTTCGCGCAAACCGAAGCCAACGACAACGTCGTGTTGCCCAACAGTCGTTTGGTCAAACCGCCCGAAGTCGCTCTTGAGTTCCCGATCATCCTGCACGTGGGTGCGGACGGGCGAGTTTTCTTGGGCGGCGATGACTACACCGCCGAAACGCTTCGAATCGGATTGGACCGAGAGCTCGCGGTTGTTCGGGCCGAAGGCAAGGCCGTGAGCGACGCCAACGTCATCATCCGCGGACACAAAGACGTCGCGGCCGGCGAGGTCCAGGAAATCATCCGCGTCTGCCAGGATCGCAAGTTGGAAAACTTCGCGTTGCGGGTGAAAGAGGATCGCTCATGAAGATTCGCAATCGCGAAACCAGCCAGGGCACTGAGCTAAACATGACCAGCATGATTGACATTGTCTTTCTGCTGCTGATCTTCTTTGTGATGACGTTCAAAATCGTCGAGATGGAAGGTGACTTCAGCATCAAGATGCCTCTGGCCGGCCAGGGTAGCAGCAGCTTGGACACGACTGAACTGCCACTGAAGCTGCGTCTGCGTTCGGATGCCGCTGGATCCTTGGCTGGCATGGAACTGAACGACATTCAAATGGGCAGCGACGCGACCAGTTTTGACAAGCTTCGCGCCAACGTGATTGGTCTGATCGGGACTTCGACGCCGATGGAAGTCGAAGCCGGCGAAGGTCCTGAGATTGAAATCGATACCGACTACAACTTGCGGTACGAATACGTGATTCGTGCGATCACCGCGGTC
The DNA here is from genome assembly GCF_002727185.1 of Rhodopirellula bahusiensis. NCBI lineage: Bacteria > Pseudomonadati > Planctomycetota > Planctomycetia > Pirellulales > Pirellulaceae > Rhodopirellula > Rhodopirellula bahusiensis. Next base: position 195,862 of record NZ_NIZW01000011.1, on the reverse strand, counting down.
AGTGGTTACAAAGACGGGGATCAGGTGGTCAAATTGATCGAGAAAATCAAATTTGCCAAACCGCGACGCTGATTCGCGGTCGGCTGCCCCGCCCCTGAAGCCGTCTTGATCCTGCTACTCGACAACTACGATTCCTTCGTCCACAACGTGGCACGCTATCTTCGCGTCGCCGCTCGTCGGAACCGCGCCGGCAACAACCTGCCGATGGAAGACGACCCCGGTGAAGGGCTGCAGACCAAAGTCGTCCGCAGCGATTCGTTGACGGTCGAGCAGATCGTCGGCATGAAACCGAGTGCGATCGTGATCTCGCCCGGTCCCCATGGACCAGAATCCGCCGGCTGCTCTTTTGACGTTGTTCAACAACTTGCTGGCCGGATTCCGATATTGGGAATTTGCCTCGGGCACCAAACCATTGCGGCGGCCTACGGAGCCAAGGTGATTGTTGGTCCGCCGATGCACGGGATGGCCGTTCCGGTCAAACATCGTGGCGTCAGCGTTTTTGCTGGATTGCCTTCAACGATCGAAGTTGGACGCTATCACTCACTTCGCGTTGATGCGACGACGCTTCCGAACTCGCTCGAGGTCACCGCCTGGGCCGCCGATGACCCGACACTTGTGATGGGACTGGCGGACCACAAACGTTGTGTCCACGGTGTCCAGTTCCATCCCGAGTCGTTACTGACACAAGGCGGATTGGCGATGTTCGAGCACTTCATTGGAATGGCCCAGCGTCATCAACCAGAAGACCAAACGCACGCCAAGGGTTCTCGGTTCCAACGCACAACGCTTCCGCCCATCTCGATCTCGCCACCCAAAGCCGGCGGAGGCGTGAAGCCATGATCTTGGAATCACTCGTCACGACCATGAACAAGGATGGTCGCGTCAATTTGGCCCCCTTGGGTCCAATCGTGCGTCCGGCGGAATCGCCAAATAAAATGCCCACTTTCCTACTTCGTCCGTACCAAGGATCAACGACCTGTTCGAACTTGTTGGACAATGGAAACGCGGTGATTCATGTGATCGACGATGCTTTGCTGATTGCAAAAACAGCGATTGGCAAAGTCGATGCAACGGACATGGTCGTTCCTGTCCCTGGCTTAGATGGCACGCACGTTCGACTGAAGCGTTGCCATCGTTGGTTCGCCATTCGCGTGACCGAAAGCGGTGGAACGCCTCCACGACATGAACTCACCGCAAGCTGTCTGGATTCGGGGATCGTCGAGCCGTTCTTTGGATTCAATCGAGCCAAACATGCCGTGATCGAGGCCGCGGTCGCCGCCACGCGACTGCATCTCTTACCGACCCAAACGATCGCTGAAGAACTCGAAAGAGCCCGCGTTGCAATTGAGAAAACCGGCGGCGTTGACGAGCGAGAAGCGTTGCGGTTGATCCAGCAGCACGTGCGTGAGACATCGGTTTCATGAGTGTCGAAGTTCAAACGGGAGCGCGTCTGCATTTTGGTCTGCTCGACGTCGCGCCACCATTTGGCGGATGCGGAGTCATGATTGACGGACCTACCACATGCATTCGCGTTCGAGCGGCATCGACCTTTGAGTGCGATCGTCGTCATCGCGACCGAATTGTTGGCATCGTGGATCGTTGGCGGCAGATGACGGGCGATGAATCTCACCCATCGGTTTCCATCGAAGTTGTCGAAGCCGCGCCTTCGCACAACGGGCTGGGAAGCGGAACACAGCTTTCGCTCGGAATCGCCTTTGGCCTGCTGAAGCACACGACCGGTGAAACGCCAAATCGTGAGCATGTTTTGCAATTGGCAAACCGTGGTCGTCGAAGCGCCGTTGGCTCTCACGGATTCTTTGAGCCTGGTTTGATCGTCGAAGGACTCGACCGAACTCGTTCAAACGATTGCGACCTCAATCCGATCGACCACCTGATTCAAATCCCCGACTCCTGGCGTGTCGGCGTGGTGCTGATGGACGAGGACTCTGCCGCCGAAACAATCAGCGGCGATGAAGAACAACAACAATTTGATGCTTTGCAACCCGCCACTCACGATGTGCGTTCGCGATTGGTCCGAATCCTCACCGACGAACTCGTTCCCGCGGTCCAACGATCCGAATTCAACGTTTTCGCGGACGCGTTGACTCGATACAACCGATCCAGTGGCGAGTTATTCGCTTCCGTCCAAGGCGGACCCTACAACGGCGAAGCCACCGCCGATTTGATTGAGCGGATGATCGTATCGGGACATCGTGGCGTCGGCCAAAGCAGCTGGGGCCCCGGTGTGTTCACCTGGTTCGATTCGGAACAGGCCGCTCGCCGTGCCGCACAGAGTTGGAACGAACGATTCCCAGGCACACGCTTGCGAGTGCAACGCCCACTCCGACATCCATGCCCGCGGTGACCGATGACGTCGTGAGTCCGGCCACTTGCCCCGCTCTCAAGCGACGATGCTACGAAGCAATCGTTTGACGCTGATGTTCGTACAAAGCGATTCCAGCGGTGACGCTCAAGTTCAAACTTCGGACTTGCTCTCGCATCGGCAAACGAAGTGACCTCGGGTCATTTGGCTTCAATATCGAGGCCGGCAAACCGCTGGTCTCGCGGCCAAACACCAGCACATCGCCCAACGCAAACTCGGCGTCCCAAACGGTTCGCCTGGCAAACTTCGAGAAGAAAAAAAAGCGTTCCGGATTGAGTTGCTCGCAAAGTGCATCCCAAGAGGGGACCGGTTCCCAATCCAGGTACTGCCAGTAATCCAAACCGGCGCGACGCAGTCGTTTTTCATCGAACTGAAACGATGCCGGTTCGACGATCCACAATTTCGCTCCGACAGCCACGCACGTCCGCCCGATATTCCCCGTGTTCTGGGGGATCTCCGGCTGATAGAGGACAACATGGGCGGGCGGTGACACGGATAAGGGAGGACTGTCGGACATCAACGGCACATTTCAACGTTTGGCGGTGGGCCGCAACATTCGCGACCCCGAAACGATTATCCTACGAGGACTTCAGATCTTGTCCTACCTCCAATGCAGGGTCGATCTGAAACCCCACCTAGAATCACCTTCCCCATCCGAACACCTCGATGCAACTGGTTCGTCATTTCGACCCGCCCCGCATCCAATTCCATCGGTCGTTCAACAGTCCACTCGGTTTCAGCCTTCGTCGCAGACACTCAGGCGAGAACCAATGCAGGAACGCCACGTTGCCACACGTGCGTTCGATCGACTCACTTCATTCTGGTTTCCACTTCAACGTTGCAACATGAACTTACACTTGAACCATCGCTTGCCACTTTGCGTGGCGTTGTGTCTTGCCGCCTTCACGACTTCACATGCCCAAGACGCCACCGACACCCAGTCCGGTTGGACGACTTTGTTCAACGGCAAAGACTTGAACGGATGGCACGGACAACCACACTTCGACCCGTACAAGTTGGCTGAGTTGTCAGACGATGAACGTGCGACCAAGATCGAAGCGTGGACCGCGGATGCGAAAACGCACTGGTCCGTCGAAGATGGTGAACTAGTCAACGATGGTCACGGTGCTTACCTCACGACCGACGAAGACTACTCGGACTACGAACTGAAACTGGAGTACCGCACCGTCGCAAAAGCAGACAGCGGCATCTACTTGAAGGGCACGCCCCAAGTCCAAATCTGGGACACGACCGACGAAGCCAAGTTCAACATCGGAGCCAACTTGGGTAGCGGCGCTTTGTGGAACAACTCGCCCAACGCCCCGGGAAAAGACCCTTTGGTTTTGGCCGACAAACCTTTCGGCGAATGGAACACCGTTCACGTCATCCAAGTCGGTTCGCGAACTTCGGTTTGGCTGAACGGCAAACAAACCGTCGATCACGCGATCATGGAAAACTACTGGCGTCGTGGCGAACCGTTGCCCGCCTCCGGACCGATTCAATTGCAAACGCACGGCGGCGAAATTCGCTGGCGCAACATCGAAGTCCGACCTCTGGGAACGGACGAGGCGAATGACATCCTGGCGTCCAAATCCAACGAAGACTACACGTCGGTGTTCGACGGCAAGACTTTGGACGGTTGGATCGGTGCGGTGAACGATTACGAAGTCACCGAGGACGGATCGATCCAATGCCAAAAGGGCCGCGGCGGTAATTTGCTGACCGAAAAAGAATACAGCGACTTCTCGGTTCGTTTGCGTTTTCGTTTGCCAGAACGCGGTAACAATGGATTGGCTATTCGTGCTCCTGCCGAAGGCAATCCTGCCTACGCTGCGATGACCGAATTGCAAGTTCTGGACAACGATCACCCCGCCTATGCGAAGCTCGATGAGCGTCAGTACCATGGTTCGGCTTACGGCATGGCGGCTGCCAAACGCGGCTACCTGCGTCCGACCGGCGAGTGGAACTTTCAACAAGTCACCGTGATCGGCCCAACCATCCGAGTCGAACTGAACGGCAACGTGATCCTCGATGCGGATGTCTCGAAAGTGGAAGACTACATGGCCGGCAGCGCCCACCCAGGCAAGACTCGCAAGTCAGGTCACTTCGGATTCGCCGGACACAACGACCCCGTCGAATTCAAAGACATCTCGATCCGCGAAGAAAACTGATCGAATTGTCAGCGATCGATAAACGTCCCAGGCCCGTCGGGCCTGCTCGCAAGACATCGTTGGCAAACTGAGTTGGCACCGTTTCAGAGAAACAACCGGGCCTAACGGCCGTCGGCTAATTGATTCTGTGATTCGCTCGACCGGGGCCGCAAGGCCCCGGAGAAGAGCCCCCGAAAACAACAACAGCCCCGCAAGGGGCGACACAGTAAACCCCACCGATACCCGACGTCTCTGAATTCACTTAGAACTATCCGAAAGCATCCAACTTTCCCCTGTTCTTGATGTCGTCCGATTGCCACCTCAACCTCGTCTTCGAACGAATCTGCAACCGACACCGAAGCCCCGACGCGCTGCCATGTCTGCTTTCGGCCACAGCGACTTTGTTTTTGTGAGCTGATTCCGAAAGTTGCGAACCAGACCGACGTGTTGATCATGCAACACCGTCGCGAGCGAGCCCACCCGTTCAATACCGCTCGAATCGTCAACCAGTCGCTGCACAAGTGCGAAGTCATGGTGGCTTACAACCATGAACTGGCCGAACGATTCGCGACGATGCAACTCAGCAACAATGTCGGCCTTCTCTATCCCGGCAACGACGCGAAGCTGCTATCGGATTTGCGTCCCAGCGAACGGCCCGAGCAGCTGGTCGTGATCGATGGAACCTGGCATCACGCGAAGACTCTCTTTCGTGACATTCCACGATTGCAGACTCTGCCGCGATATCGGTTGGCTCCATCGGAACCTGGACGCTACCGAATTCGTCGCGAACCCAACGAGCATGCTCTGTCGACGCTCGAAGCCACCGTGGCGGCACTGTCCGCGATTGAGCCTGAGACACCTGGGTTCGATCGATTGGTGGATGTATTCGACCGCATGATCGCAGATCAGATCGGCTTTACAAAGTCGAACTGGCGACAAAACGAAACCCGACGCCGCGGATCCGCCAACGTGCCTCGAGTGTTGACGGAAAACATCAACAACATCGTGGTCGCCTATGGCGAACAGGAACGTGGCAACGCGGCCGACGAATCGATGAATTCAAACAATCCGCCCGCACCGCTTTACTGGAATGCCGTTCGGATGGGCACGGGTGAATTCTTTCGGTGTGCGATCCAGTCCCACTCGCTCAGTGATGAACCATTCATGAATCGCTTGCGACTGACTCCTGACGAACTGCAACCGCTGGCTTCGATGGACGAGTTTCGCAATCGCTGGCGAACCTTCATCCGTCCTGACGACCGTGTCGCCGTGTTCCATCGAAGCACCGCCAAACTACTGGAGGACGTCCAGGCCGACTTCTCCCCGAGCATCGTCCTGAAGTCGATCAATCTAAATCCGCAGACTCGAGAAAGCGATCCGCGAACCCCAGCGATCTTGGCCGATCAAACAAGCGATTCCAGACCACTGCGACGTCTGGCTTGGGCGGTTCGCTTCGTCGAGGAACTGGTCGCAATCAAAACCACGGAAGTGTCAGCTTCAGACATCGCGAGCCGCTCGCAGGAACAAATCACTCGGTCTTGAATGCCGGTTCATATTCCATCTTCCATTCGTGACAAAAGAGATGACCAGTTGCGACGGATGAATGCCAGGTAGCCAACTATCAAGAACGCATTGAGCATGAATCGGATGGCGTTTTCGGTGAAGTTCGATGCTTGAGTGAGCGAGACCACTTGCGAGATCGCAACGCCCGCGAAGAACGCGAAAACCATGAACAAGCCCAACACGATGAAAGGCATCATCGCCGCGCGACCGGGCTGCAATCCGCTTCGTCTTGCTTTCGCGTAGAAAGCGGTTGTTGCAACAAAGGCGACAATCACCAGAAAGAGCATCGCAGTCCCCTGTTTTACTCTCGAGTGGTTCATTCAAAGCGACGACACGAGTCGTGCGACTTACCATCGTCCAAGCTGAATCGGCTATCAAACCGACGACACCGACCAAGACTCTTGCTTTCGTTTCGTCGATTTTTGACGTGCGTGATATCTAACCCGCAACTTGGAATACCTATACTGTTGGCCACCCAGGAAAACCTCCCAGTCCGCATATCCAGCCAGTCTTATGAATCTTCGCACACTGATACATCGTCTGTCACGCCGAAAGTCATTCGGATCGGCTGCAACCGCATCTCGATCGTCGGATATCAATTGGTCCATTGATGAGCTGGAACCACGATTGTTGTTGGCCGGTGACGCTGGTCAAGAAGTCAGTTTCGCTTGGGACTCACCTGGCATTCAAGTGCAAGCGATCGGCGACACAGGCCAAGAGGTCGTCGAGGTCCTCTACAACGACGAAACGATTTCTCAGTTCCGTGTCACGGACGAGTGGGCAACCTATCAAATTGACGTGGACTACACGTCGATCGATCCAAGCCTTTTGCGAATGGTCTTTTTGAATGACCTCTACGACCCGGCACAAGGAATCGATCGCAACGTTCAATTTGGATCGGTGACGATTGGTGACCAAGTTCTGGATAGCAACGCACCCAACGTCTTTACGACTGGGACCTGGCTGCCGGAGGACGGTATCACACCAGGATTGGGCCGCGGCAGCGTTTTGAATGCGAACGGATATCTGCAGTACGGAACTCCAACAGGGTCCGAACTGACCGTCTACGCTCGCGGCGATCATGGCGGCGAATACATGAACGTGTTGGCGGGAACGTTCCGTGCTGATCGAATCACCTTGTCCACCGAGATGACCGCGTACACGTACTACCTCAACGCCGAATTGGATCCAAGTTCTGTTCGCATTGAATTCTACAATGATATTTATCTCCCTGATTTGGGGATCGATTATAACTTGGTGGTTGACCGAATCGAGATCGATGGCGTCGCCTATCAAACGGAAGACCCATCGACATTTGCACAAGGCGTCTACCGCGACGGTTCGCTCACTTCGGGTTACTACCAAACCGAACGACTCGAAGGTCGCGGGCACTTCCAGTACGACGCCGACAACTTCACCAGTGAACGCTACACGCTGGATGACTCGATCGCAGACGATGGCATCTCGATTATTTCTTCCAGCAGTCCGTTTGATGTGGAACACGAGATCACATCCACGGACCAATCCGCCGTTGGCTGGACCGATTCATTTTGGTCGGAATCCGGAGACTATGAAAAGTTCATTCTGGTTCAACTTTTTGACGAGAACGGATCCGCGGTTCAGTCATTCAACAACGGCGAGTCAGTGGATTTGATCCAGGCAACTCAGCAGTTCATAAACGACAATTCACTGGGCCCCGCAAATGTCTCCCTGCAAGACCTCGAAGTCGACTCGCAGGACCGATTGCTCGTTCGTTTGCAGGTCGCCAATTACGACGGATTCTTCACCAACTACTCCACGCTTTTGATTCGCCTCACCTCCGACGGGCGGCTGGATTCATCATTCGGCGAAGAAGGTATCATTCGAGCGTCCTTGAATGGCTTCAGGTCCGCTTCCTCGATGGCGGTTGATTCACAAGATCGCATTTTGGTCAACAACGCGACGACCATCACTCGCTACAACGCAGACGGTTCCACCGACGTCAGCTTCGGTACCAATGGAACATCGAGCATTCCGCTGCCACATGAGCCTGACTACTACAGCGGTCAATCGCAGATCTTCACGCGTCCCGACGATTCGATCATCGTGCTCTGGGGACAGCCCTCCAATGCCAACGCCAGTGCGGGTTGGTTGATTCAGCTCAACGAAGACGGGAGCACGGGCACGTGGTTTGGAGACGAAGGCTTTGCTCGCATCCCGTATCAACAATTCACTCTGTACTCTTCCTACAGCGAACGCTTCGAACGATTGGTCCTCGACGAGGATGGCCAAATCACCGTTTTGGGCACCCAATCGTTGATTCGATTCACAGAAAGTGGACAAATCGATTCCAGCTTTGGCGACGGTGGGAGGATCATCCTGCCGAGCTCAATTGTGACCGATGGCGCCCTGTTGTTTGACAACACTTTCGGCACCTTTGATGTCGACGGGTTGGGACGCTACCTCGTGCCCTACTACAACGGAATTGCCCGCCTGACTCCGGACGGCCAACTTGATCCTTCGTTCAGCTCCGATGGGATTGCAGGCTACAACGCAAACGAGGTCGGCAGCTTGCAACCGTACTCGGTCAAGGAAGGCCGCTTGGATTCCGTTGGCCAACTACGAACGCTATCTCAAAACGACAACGGATTTGGAATCGCATTCTGGCAACTCGTTTGATCCTTTCGCCGAGCAGACAGATCCTCCGTGCAAGCTCACACGCTCAAAAGTGTTTGGCGTAGTCGCATAGTCTCTTTCGAATTTCTGCAAACAGCCGACTTTGAAATCGATACGGATTCGTGACGCAAACGATCGTTCGCGTCGGACGCGGGCTGACGAACGATCGATACACGCGGCGCTTGCTGCGATCCAAACGTCGGGCCATGTCAGGGATCAATGAGATTCCATGCGACAACGACACCAACTCCTGAACGGTCGCCAATTGGTTGGCTCTTTCAACGGCAACGGGAAGAATCGAACGTTGCCGACAAAACGAATGGATGTTCTCAGAAAGGCAATGAGCCTCGTCCAACATGACGAACGGTTCGTCTTCCACGTCCTCCAAGCAAATGCGTTCCTTCTCGCACAGCGGATGATCGGGCGGCAGAACCAAGTGCAGCTCTTCTTCCAGCAACGTTTTGACCTCGACGTACTTCTCCGAGATCGGTTCGGCCAAGATCGCAAGATCGATCTCGCCTTGCTTAATTCGTTTCAGCAATTCGTCCGTGGTGTTCTCGTGGACGATCAGCCGTGACCGTGGAAAAGCATTCGCGAATTGCTTCAACAAGTGCGGCAGAAAGTACGGGGCGACGGTCGGAATGGCACCAATTCGAATTTTGCCCGTTTCACCATCGTCGGTGATCTCCGCCCGAGTGTCTTCAATGATGCGAAGAATCTGTGTTGCACTGCGTTGAAACAGCAATCCCGCATCAGTCAGTTCCACCGACCGAGGTTTGCGTTCGAAGAATGGTTGCCCAAACTCTTCTTCCAATCGTTGAATGGAACGACTCAACGCCGGCTGAGACAAACTCATTCGAGCGGCTGATTCAGTGAAGCTTTTTGTTTCGGCCACACTTTGGAAGTACTTCAGTTGGTCAATGTCCATCAAATCATCACAAGCGAAATCGAACTCACAGATACCGAGTCAAATGCATCTTAGCCGAGCAGAGCGAGCCACCTGGTGACTCCGTTGCAACTGGTAGCTTCTCGGACGCAATTCAAACAGACAAACCACTGTAGCGTGTAACATGAACGGCGATCAGTCATACTTCACCTCCCTTCGCAACTGTCGTCTGCTCACGAGGTAGATCAACATCTTCGAAGGCTGAAGTGCCCACCCGCCGCAACCGAAAACCGTATCTATGTCGGTACCACCACCTACATCATTCAATCGACCGGAACTCGCTTGCGACGATACCCAAAACGCTTCGCGCACGAAGCTCTTGAAGCGTCTGAAATCCGGATTTGCTGTCGGCGGCCTGCTAACCCTGCTGGTTGGGCCGCTCGGGACAGCATTGGCGATGTATGAATCGTTCCATGCGATCTCGAAAAATCTGCCGACCCCAACTGCCGAAGACCTATCCGATTCAATCAACCATTCCTTGAACACCACCGTTTTCATGCTGCCAGTTTCAGCCGCTTTCCTTCTTGGATGGGCCATCTGCGGTTGGCTGATAAGCCAAACGCTCGCCAATCAATCTGGATCACATTCGCAAAGTCCGAGCGATGCCGAAACTGCAAGTCTTCTCGTCGGTGAATCTCCCCCTTCTTCGGCGGACATTATCGATGAAGGTCCGGCTAAAAACACCTAGAACAAACTGATTCCAGTTCCGAACGTCCACCAACCTGACGTTGCGTTACCCCCCAAACATTTGATATCGCGAAAACTTAGCTGTCTCAATTCATGCTGCCAGTTCGCGGTCAATATGAATCCATTGCATCAAACCGTCGTTCTTCTCTGCATGTTTTTGCTTGTGGGTTGCAAGTCCGCGCCCAGAGATACATCGGACATGGATGCGATCCTCAACACGGTCGTCTACGACACGTCGGTTCCGGTCATCCCCGCGTCGTACCGCGATCCGGGAGAGTACTCTCAGTCGCCCGCCGCAGACACACCGGCGGCGGATGCGAAGCCGGTCGCCACCAAAACTTTCACCGATCGAGCACGCTCGGCCGGAGCATTTGTCGGTCATGGACTGAGGGCGACAGTTGGGCTCGTCCTGGTGGGAACGTTCAAGATTGTCGAAACATCCCTCGGGCTGAACGATTCCACGCCTCGAGGTCGTAACGATACAGCCTTCAATCAGTGGCTCGACGATCGAGACCGGTGGCGGAGAGAGGACTGACTCGGACAATCCTGCTTCGAATCGGACGCACGATTACCCAAGAGACTTTCAGTCGTCAGAAGCCATGGAAGCAAATGGCCAACCGAGCAACCCGTTTCAAGCTTTGCACTGGAACAACCTCTGCCGGATGTCTACACCGCAACGACGATCGATGCGTCGAATGCACTCACCGTGGATACGTCTTCGGTTCCGTCGACCACTTCAGCGATGGACAGCGAAATAACTGATCTGGATTGGTCTTTCACGACTGTACTCATCGGTGTCTGGATCGTCGGATGCGTCGTCGCAATGGTTCTGATGATCTGCGGACTCACCGACTCTGCATCCACCCGAGAGTTAAACTCCAACGACCAAACACAAGCCACATCCGAGTCGGGCCGGGATGGCGATTCGTGTTGCAACAACGTCCGGCCTTGAGGTTGACAGGATGATTGAGCGGGACTCGCCGAGAGCGAGCCTGGTCTATCCGTACTTCGAACCAAAGTTTGAAGCTTCCGTCGCAAGTTCTCCCAACGATCTTGCAAAAGGGAACGCTCCGGCAACTGAAAGGTCGTCCAACACTCCTTCAACTCGCTCGGTCACGGTTCGGGTGCACAATGCGGATGGAGGCGGCGGGGTGCCGGGTGTGGGTGTCGGTTGGGCGTCCAACGTTGACCGAATTCCAATCAGTCCAGGCATGCAGGCAACCGACGACGACGGCATTGCAACACTGAATGTTCCTCAGCGATCCGTTGAGATCTTTGTCGGTGGACGACGATATGGTTTTTTAACGCAGTGTGCCCGAATGACCTCGGACACCAGAGAGTACAAGCCGCTACTGGAACGCTCTGCATGGGTGAGACCCGTTTCTGCTGGCGATCAAGATCTCGAACTCACGTTCGAGCTCCAGCCAGTTGCACCATTGAAGGTCGTTGTGCAAACGGAAGATGGGACACCAAAGGCAGCCGAACTGCAGATCACTCGTCGTGGCTGGGGCGAACACTATTCAATGCCGACCATCCAAACAGATGACCAAGGACAAGCCAACGTTCCGGTCCGGCAGGTCATGTTCGACATTGAAATCACCGCAACCACCGAAGACGGGATGCAAGGAAGCATCGCAGTCAATTTGTCCAAGGACTTCGATGATTCGGAAGTAGCGATCGTCACTGTCAAATAACGCAATTTGACTATCGGTTTCATCGTTGAGTTCGAAAGAGGATCAAACGAGAGAGACCAGGCAGTTTGCGTTTAATCACCTCGGCGTTGATGCTCGCATCGACTTTCTCACATACCGGATCGATCAGGGTTTGGTACCCAGGATGCGATGATAGACGGTTAGGTAGTTGTCGGCCATTCGGTCGATTGAGAAACGATTGACGACGGATTGGCGAACGGCGAAACGATCAATGTCGTCGATGCGCTCGATCGCCTGGACCGCTTCTTGAGCAGTGTTGACCAAGAAACCCGTCACGCCGTGCTCGATTATTTCTGGCATCGATCCGCGATTGGTCGCGATGACTGGCGTGCCGCAAGCCATGGCTTCGATGACGGAAAGCCCAAACGGTTCATCGAAGTTGATCAGGTGCAACAAAGCACGAGCGTCGCCCAACGCATTCAGTCGTTCCGAACCGCCGGCGACACCGTGATAGATCACGTTGACGCCGTCGTCCGCGGGTGCGACATGCATGTCGTGGTAGTGTTCGTCTTGCACGATCCCGTACATGTGGAGCGGTCGCTTGCTGAGACGTGCCGCCTCGATTGCTTCAGCCGCTCCCTTGTCAGGATGAATCCTTCCAAAGAAAAGAAGGTCTTCGCCGCGTTTGGGTTGGAACGGGAAGTCATCGATCGGAATTCCGTGGTGAATCGTTGCTTCGTATCGAAGGCTCGGATGGCGATCGGCATCACTGATCGCAATGTAGTGAACCAGATCTTGGTATTCTTGATACATCGGTAGAATGCGATCCGATGAGAATCCATGAATGGTGGTAGCGATCGGCGTGTCGATCAGTCGGGCAAAAGCGTGGGCGGGAAAGTCTGCCTGATTGTGGATCAGATCAAACTGGTCGGCTTGTTCGAACAGGTGGGCAAGATGTCGAAACTCCCAAACCTTCGCGTCGATCGACGGATCTTCGCTGTACGGGGCCGGAACAACCCCATCGAGTTTGCCTGATGTCTCGCTATCGAGCGTGGCGAAGAGTGTCACATCGACGCCACGTTTCACGAGTGCTTCGGTCAGCATGCTGGTGACCAGTTCCCATGGACCATATGCTCGCGGTGGTGTTCTCCAAGCAATGGGAGCCAGCATGGCAATTCGCATCGGAGGTTTGCTTTCGGATTCGGGGCGAGGGACTTTGTGAGATGCAAGCAACGGGAAACCCCATGCGTTCACGGAACAGATTCGGTGCTGCTCGACCTTGCGGTCACGAAATTCGCGAGGACTGATCTTCGCTGTCTACCAATCGCAAAATGAGGCCTTCGTTGGGTGCGAGAGTACCGTCGATTGCACGAGGCGTCGCGGTGGAACAAAGCTCCGTAACCAGGGCTGCTGTTGATGGCACCGGCAACGATCGGGTTTGATCGCCGAGGTTCAACGCGATCAACAGGTGCTCGTCGCCATGCCTTCTTTCGAAAGCGAGCACATCATCACCGGTTTTGATGAGTGTGAAGTTGCCGATTGACAAAGCAGCATGGCGTCGCCGCAGCGAGAGCAGTGCTTTGTACAAATTCAACAGTGAATCCGGTTCCCGTTCCTGGGTTGCAATGTTTCGCCGTCGCGAATCGGGGTTGAGCGGGAGCCACGGATCGGCGGAACTGAAACCGGCTGATGGGGAATCGTCCCACGGCATCGGCGTGCGGGATCGATCTCGCCCGATATTCAGTTTTGGTTGCAGCAAATGCTGAGGATCGCGAATTCGATCGCGAGGAATGGGGACCTCGCCGATGCCAATCTCGTCGCCTTGATAGAGCGTCGGTGTGCCGCGAAGGGTCAGCAGCAACATGGCGGCGACTCGAGATTGTGCGTCACCGACTCGGGCGGCGATGCGCGGTGCGTCGTGACTGCCGAAGACCCAGTTCGGCCATCCATGTTTCGGAAGAGAGGCCTCGTAGTCAACAATCATTTGACCGAGGGATTGAGCGTTCCAATTGCTTTCGATGAGATGAAAGTTGACCGGCAAGTGCACTTCCGGTTGCTTCTCCGTACCAAACCAGCGGGCGAGTCGATCGTCGGGCAAACTGATTTCGCCGATCAGAAGGCGATCACCATAGCTGTCCGCGAGCGAGCAAAACTCCGCCGCGATTTGGTGGGCTTCAGGTTGGTCAGTTGAGTTCAATTGAATCAGCTGATCTCGCTGAGTGCGGTCCGGAGTCCAATCTGGATTGATTGGATTGTCTCGAAGGGCAGCGTCTTTAATGATGTGCCAAAGAACGTCGATACGAAAACCGTCGACACCTCGGTCCAACCAAAACCGCAACACGTCCAGCATCGCTTCACGAAGCTCGGGATGACGCCAATTGAGATCGGGTTGTTGAGGAAGGAAGGCGTGCAAGTAGTATTGCTTGGTTGCGGCGTCCCATTCCCATGACGAGCCACCGAAATCGCTGATCCAATTGTTAGGTGGGCCCCCGTCGTCCGAAGCATCTCGCCAGATATACCAGTCCCGTTTGGGATTCTCGCGAGAGGAACGACTCTCGATAAACCATGGGTGTTGATCCGATGAATGATTCGGCACAAAGTCCATCAAAAGTTTGAGTCCACGCGAATGCATGGCCGCGAGCAAGCGATCGAAAGTCTTCAGATCGCCAAACAGCGGATCGATGTCGCAGTAGTCCGCGACGTCGTAGCCGAAGTCGATCATGGGTGAGGGAAAGATTGGTGAAAGCCATACCGCATCGACTCCAAGGCCCAACAAATAGTCCAATCGACGCTCGATTCCCGCGAGATCGCCGACTCCGTCCGCGTTGCTGTCTTGGAAAGAACGCGGATAGATTTGGTAGATCACACCGGATTCCCACCATCGATGTGTGCTTGGTTGTGACGGGGCGGTCGTCGTTGATTGTGTCGTGATAGTGAAGCAATGCCTTGGTTGTGAGATCCGGGAACTTGTTGGCTGCCAGACGGTTTGCAGGGATGGCTGAATTGAATCTGCCTGCGTAGCCACGAGCGAGAACCAGGTTGTCACTTCATCATTGCGAGCAGTTCGTTGATTTCGATGGTGGCGAAGGTCGTCGCGTAGTCCGACATCGCGTAGGGAATGACCAGGTGGTCTTGATGAATGATCGCACCACACGTGTAGACCACATTGGGCACGTAACCTTCACGTTCGAGTTCGTTGGGAGTGACCAAGGGTTCATGCAGTCGTGCGATGACTTTTGATGGATCGTTCAGGTCCAGCAACATCGCTCCGATGCAATACTTTCGCATCGGTCCGACGCCGTGTGTCAGGACCAGCCAACCGGCGTCCGTCTCAATGGGTGATCCGCAATTGCCCATTTGGACGTATTCCCAAGGTTCCGCCGGTTTGATGATCAATTCGCTGGTGTGCCAGAAATACAGCATGTCGGAGTACAACAAGAACAGATGTTCCCCATCCTGCCGGCCCAACATCGCGTAGTGACCATTGATTTTTCGAGGGAACAATGCCATGCCTTTGTTGGCGACGGCAGGTCCGTTGAGGGTATGCATCTTGAAGCGAAGAAAATCCTTCGTTTCCAAAAGCTGAGGCAGTACCAATTGCCCATCGTAAGCACTGTATGTGGCGTAGTACCGAGCGCTGCCATCGTCTTCCGTGAAGTGCACGAACCGTGCGTCTTCGATTCCATTGCTTTCCGTTGGACTGAATGGGAAAACGACCCTTTCGGATAGTTCGTGATCCGGTGTGTATTGGATTTCGTAATTTGATTTTGCGAGCATCACAACGCGGTCCACCAGCGGTGCCAGTTCGTTGTGAATCGAACGGTGTTCGCGCAGCGATGCTTGCAATCGCGTTTCCAATTCCTCGAGTGTGAACTCGGTCGGCAGGGCCGCTAGTACCTCGTAGGTGAAGGTGTTACCGAGTCCCAGTTCGATCAGCTTGCGTCGAAAGAGGTCGTTTTCGTAGCAAGAGTCAGGAACGTATCGGGGTGTCGTGACGAATCGCACCGGTTCATCGATCTCAATGCAAAGATCGCGATCGATGGTGCCGCTTCGGAAGACGATGGATGAAATGTGGCCTTCGCCAACCGCACGCAGGCTCATCGCAAAGCGACGCGAACCGGAGGGCAAATTGGATTGGTTGGGGTGCCAAACAAGTGAGGGGTTGAACAGGGCAGCCGATTCCAAGGCGTATTCTTGAGTGAAGTACGCCCCCAAAAGCAAACGCCGGTTCTCGGTCATTGGCGTGTCGGTCAGCAGATGATGCTTGAGGTCACGAAATCTTCGCTCGAAATAGGCTTTGGGCTTTTGATGCCGACCGTGGAACTCTTCCAACACATGAGCGATTTGTTGGCTGACCTCCAATTCAGACAGTGTGCAGACACGTCCGATGATGCGCAGCACGCGATCGTCACCCGGTGGCTGGAACGGTCGCAAGACGACGCGTTGACTGTTGGGCGAGAGAACGATTCCGGTTCGTTTGATTGGCAAGATAGTTCAGTGAGTTGGGTTGGCGACGACACGCATCGTGGTATGAAGGCCTCGCATTTCGGCGAGTGAAAGAAGAAATGCGAGTGTCGATTCGGCACCCTGATTCGCATTGACTTGGTTTTCCATCAATCCGTCGAAGCAACCGCCGGTGGAAGGGTCGTAAATCGGTTGGCCGAGATCGTTGCGTCCCAGGAACCAATCGAATGCCAAGTGCGCTTGTTCGGACCAGAAGTTGTCCTTGGTGGCAGCGAAGGCTTCGATGGATGCAGACACCATGGCGTGAGCCTCGATCGCTTGCTGGTCGAACACGGCTGCGACGCCGCCCTCGGGACTGAATCCGTTCGAACCGATCGGACGAAAACGTCCTTGTGGTGAAAGCTGAACTTCGCAGAGCCATCGCAAAGACTTTATTCCAATGTCCGCGACTCGTGGATGATCGAACCAACGCCCGTGCGTGATCATTGCCTGAGAAATTTTGGCATTGTTGTAGGTTGCGATCTTTTCAAACCACGGCCACGCGTCGGTGGCGGTGGAGTCATACATATCGGCCAATCGTTCAGCGAGCTGCTGGCTCATCGCCGCGGCAACACGATCGCCACTGTAGCGGCGGAGATATTCGTGAATGCCGATGATCGCGAGCGCCCAGGTTCGCGGCGAGGTGGTTCTTTCACAGGCCGGAAGAGCTTGGTGGAACACTTCTCGTGCCCAGGCAACCAATCCTGCGTTGCTTGATCGACCAATGCATGTTCCTAGTGCCCACAAGGCGCGGCCCTGGGAATCGTCTGAACCGTCAGCTTCCAACCATTGCCGATCGAAGCTGAGAAAGTTGCGAAAGCGATTGGTTTCTCGATTGAAGGCATTGTTGAGAAAGGCAGCGTAGCGCGAAGCCAACGATCGCACTTCGGTCGAATCTTTGCCTTGTTCTTCTAACAACACCGTTAAGATCAGGGCCCGAGCGTTGTCATCGGTGCAATAGCCGTGCGCATGATCCGGAATGGAATAGATGGCATGTTGGACGATCCCGGTCGAGTCGCTGAGGTGCTGCAGGTGGTCGAGCTGCATTTGCGGCAGTGCCAAAGGTTGCTCGTCCAACGTTCGGACGGCTAGGGGTTTCAACGACGAAGATCGTTGTTCACGAGCCCGGTTGAATGAGTCGATGTATAGCTGTGAAACGTGTTCCCACGTCATGTCTCGCCCCAGATCGTAGGCCTTGTCACGCATTGCCAAGCGTCGTTCGTCATCGCTGAGTAGTCCAATCACCTCGCGAGCAATCGCGGATGGATCCGCAAATGGGACCAGCACCCCTCGTCCATCGGCGAGCAGTTCTTCGGCATGCCAGTAGGGTGTCGAAATGACCGCTTGACCACATCCGAAAGCGTATGCCAGCGTTCCCGAGACGGCTTGTTCGACGTTCAGGAAAGGCGTGATGTACAGGTCGGCGGCACCAATGAATTCGGTCAATTCCTCCAATTCGACAAATCGGTTGTAGAAGCTGACATGTTTGGAAACGCCCAGTTCCTTTGCCATTCGCTCCAGGCTGATCCGATAGCGTTCGCCCTGTTCGCGGAGCAGACTGGGGTGAGTGGCCCCCAGAATGATGTAGATGAAGTCCGGGAATTTGGCGACGATTTCCGGGATGGCTTTGAGCACGTGCTCGATCCCCTTGCCCGGTGACAACAATCCAAAAGTCAGAGCGACGGGTTTGTCTTCGACACCGAATTGTTCCTTCAGAACGCTTTGATCGGTTTCAGGAGCGTCCGGAATGCCGTGAGCGATGACGTCGATCTGTTCGCTTTCGACCGAATAGGTATCCAGCAATGTTTGTCGGCTCCGCTCGGTCATCACGACCAATCGAGTGGACAGACGAATGAGTTGCATCATCACGGCACGCTGGGCTTCGCTCGGTTCGGACAGAACCGTGTGAAGGGTTGTGACGACCGGCATCCGGACGTCTTGGAGGAGTGCGAGGATGTGGCTGCCACAGGGGCCACCAAAGATGCCAAATTCATGCTGCAGCGAGATGACATCCACGTTGCTGAAGTTCAAAAAGTCAGCGGCCGATTGGTATTCATCCAGTTCCTGATCTGCGACTTGAAATTGAACTTCGCTTTCATAAGCGTAGCCGCCTTCGATGTCGTCGAGTGTGACAACGATGCATTCGGCGCAAGTTTCTCTCGCAACGCCGAGACGCAGGTCATGTGTGAACGTTGCGATGCCACATTTTCGTGGAAGGTAGTCGCCAACGAAGGCTATTTTGAGAAGATCATTGGATATCATTGACATGGTTTATTCGTGGGGATTGCGTTCGAGCGAATCCAAAACGGATTGCTTTGAGAGCTGAACCGATGCCACGCAGGCGTCGGCTGCTCCGTAGAAGATTTGAAGGTTGTCGCCCAGATCCAGCATTGCGGTGGGGAAGACAACGTTGGGAACAAAGCCGTGGCGTTCGTGGTGCCGGATAGGTTGCAGGACCGGTTGTGCGGAACGGCCCAAAACTCGATCGGGATACTCGCGGTCTAGCAGGAGTGCTCCCGCGGAATAGCTTCCCACGGTTCCGGCTTTGCTTGGGCGAGTGCAACCGTGATAGAGCGTCAGCCAACCTTGGTCGCAAAGAATTGGTGGCGTTCCGCTTCCGACGCGGTCACCTTCCCAATCATGCAAACCATCGAGGACAAGTTCGTGTCGGCCCCAGTGAATCATGTCCGGCGAACGAGCGAGCCAGATTTGCGGAGGGCGAAAGTGGGAGTGCGGATTCGGACGGTGCAATGCGACGAAGTCGTCCCCAATCAATTCGGGAAACAGCACGACATCCTTGTTTTCGCTGGGGAA
Organism: Rhodopirellula bahusiensis; assembly: GCF_002727185.1. NCBI lineage: Bacteria > Pseudomonadati > Planctomycetota > Planctomycetia > Pirellulales > Pirellulaceae > Rhodopirellula > Rhodopirellula bahusiensis. Next base: position 176,509 of record NZ_NIZW01000011.1, on the reverse strand, counting down.
GATGATCCCGTGCCGTTGGAAGTTCACCAGGTCGTTCGACGACATCAGAGCGGTCGCGGCACCCGATCGAGAGACCGCGACATAGGTGATCCAAAAGGTGTTTCCGATTTTTGTCAAACGCGCGTCTTCGATGCCATATTCTTCCCAAGGACTTTCCGGGAGGATCGTCGTGACAAATTGCCAGTTCAGGCCGTCTTGGTTGGTTGTTTGAAAGAGTTGCAAATGAGAAGCGGACGTCAAACGCAAGTCACCGTTGCTCTTCATCGCAACGACTCGGGCATCAACAACCTCTAGGTCATCGTTCATGACCCAATCGATTTGCGTGCGGCCGGTTGGGGCGAAACGAGGCAAAGGTGTCCAGCCTTTTCTGACTTCAGTTGGTGATTCAGCAACCCGGGCTAGCATCACAAGTCGATCGCCGAACGACGCAACTGCCGGATTGAAGACGCCGACGACTCGAAGATCATCTTGCGACGGTTGAATGTCGCTGGGACGCAGGATCACGGTTTCGGCTTGACGCTCGATCATGAGCATGCCTTGATCGCATCGATCGACTGGCTGTCTAAGTCTTCAAACGTTTCGGCTTGTTTCGCTGATCTGAGCAGGTCCCGAACCTCTTTTGAAGAGCGACAGTCTTGAGCCCGCTGAACAAGATCGCACGCTTTGGTTGAATCGATTTGAGCAATGGCCTTTCGAAGACTTTCGGACCGTGAGGCGCTGACACTGAGTTCCCGGATTCCGAGTCCGATCAGCAGCTCAGCGAATTCCGGATCGCCGGCTTCTTCGCCGCAAACACAAATGGGGCGGTCCCAGCGTTTTGCAGCTGCGGCAATTTGATTAATCGCTCGCAAAACAGCAGGGTGCATCGCGGTCACCTGATCGCTTTCGGCCGAAAGCTCTCGATCAGCAGCCAGCAAGTACTGAGTCAGGTCGTTGGTGCCGATCGCAATGAAGTTAGCCAGTTCAAGAATCTCGTCCAGGCAGAACAAGGCTGCGGGCGTTTCGATCATGGCACCGATTTGAGGCCGCCTGAACGCATTGGACGCTTCGACAACATCGTCGACCATCTCGATTGCTTGAGCAAAGTCATGGCCCCCGATCACCATCGGGAACAAGATGCTGACGCCGGCTTGTTGAGCGACCTGGACGATCGCATTGAGTTGGGAACGCAGCAAATCCTTTTCTGCCAGCGAAAATCGGAGGCCGCGCAGACTCAGACTGGATGCATCCACGTTTTCGTCTTTCGACAAGAAAGGAGGCAGTTTGTCGCCTCCGAGATCAAACGTGCGGATGACTAATGGACGGTCGCCCAAACGATCGGACATCTGCGCATAGATACGACGTTGGGATTCAGTGTCTGGTCGGTGTTCGGATTGCAGGTAGAGAAATTCGGTGCGGAACAGGCCGACTCCTGCCAGCCCGTGAGCAAGAACTTGGTCGAGATCGGAGGACAGTCCGACATTGCCATAGAGTGTTATCTCCATGCCGTCGAGGGTTTGGCATGTAGCAAAGGAAGACGGGGCGGAAAGATTGGATTGAAGTGCATCCAGGTCGCGGTTCGCTTCAGCCAATCGCGAATCGAATTCAGACAGTTCCTGTTCATCAGGATTGGCGATGACGATGCCCGCCTCGCCATCGATCAAGAGCGTCATCCCGCTTGTAATTCGCTGAGTCGCGTTGACGATCCCCGAGACGGCAGGGATTCCCATCGATCGAGCTATGATCGCGGTGTGCCCGAGATTGCCGCCGACTTGAGTGACGATGCCGACGATCCCTGAGTCTGCCAACGCAATCGCATCGGATGGTGCAAGCTCTTGAGTGACGATGATGGCATCTTTGGGAAGTGCATCCAGGTGGGGCGCTGTCATCCCCATGAGATGCCGTTTTATGCGTTGACCAATATCACGCACGTCCGTCTCGCGTTCGCGAAGGTAGTCGTTGTCGATTTTGGTCAATCGTCCGACGGTTTGGCAGATCACAGAGTCCAATGCACCTTCGACGCCAACGAGATCGTGGGAGATTCGATCTTTAACCAATGACGCGATCTCACCCGCCATCGATGCATGGGCGGAGACCAAGTCAATTGCCGACGAGATGGAGGTTCTGTCTGTGGCGATGGACTTGAGGTCGTCGAGATCTTGTTTGGACTTTTCAAGTGCATCGTCCATTCGGTCGCATTCATCGGAAACTTTGGACCGCGAAATGGAATCAGACGCGTTCTCTCTCGAGAGCGTGATCGTGCGTTGCAGTTCATAACCCAATACGACAGCGACTCCTTTGGCGAGTCCGATCGATAGCGAGTTCCCTTCCATGCGTTCCATTCCATTTTTCCTGTGAGATTCTGATGCGGCCAGTCGTGCTCGTATCAACTGAGTTCAGCGATCACTTCACCGAAGGATTGGCCGCCGATGGAGCCAGCGTGCCGATAAGTTGGCGGATCGGAGACCGCGTCGAGCTCGTACAGAGCAACGCTCGTCAGCGTACTACCGCTTGACGATTCGCGATTTTCAGAGCGATGTAATTGCCGAAACGTGTCTTTCGTGATGAAACACAGGATTTCGGATGCTTGTGAACCATTTGCCAATGGTTGCTGATGTCCGTCGAATGGTCCGCCGATGAATTCGATCAACGCTTACCTTCGATCGCCCAAACGCAATACCACCCAAACCGAACGGAATCGTTCGATCGATTGGTTCAGCATATTCGCTGTTTTTTCGGGCCGAAGATGAGTGGCATGTTTGCCCTTCACGCCGCTGGCTCACTTGAAGCGGTGAGCGAGAAGGACTCCACTCGATACGTTGAGTCTGTTGGGTCCAGGATCAACCTGTGAGTAAGGTTGACTGTTTCGGAGCCGAGCCGAATCGCTTCGAGAACATTTTGGAAGGTTGCTGCATGGACCGACGGCTGAGTCGGTGAGTCTGCGTCAACCACAACCAGCTTCATCTCGTCCGCGTTCTGGTCGACGTGCTTTTCTAGAAAACGTTTGACCAACGGATATGGCGTCAATGCCAATGAGCTCGCTTTGAGGAAGACGTCATATTGGGACTTGTTGGAGAACCCATAGATGACGATCGGGTGGTCCTGCGGCGAAGTTTCTGTCAGCGAGGGACAGGCTGGAAACGCTGCGTCGTTCAAGACATAGCGTGGTGTGTTGGAAGTACCATCCACTGAGATCGCCTCCTTGGGCCATCGATAGGCCTGCTGCGGTTTGTCTATCGTAGAGAATCTACAACGAGAGCGAACTGCGGATCGCGAAAAGGGAGTTTGCAGTCGCGGATACGATGAAACAGCTGGCGGCACCTAAATGCACGCTTCGCGCAGGCCAACATTGCAGGCTACCACGATTCCTAACCAAGACAATCGCAAAAACAACGATGGGGGGCGAAAGCTGCCTTCGCGGAAAATTAGCAAAAACATTGGGTTTTCGTTCAATTCGTTGAGGGAGCGGACGTTTGAGATTCAAATGGCCAACCGGGGAGCTCACCGCAGCTTTGGAGTGCGAGGATCGCGTAGGCAGTTCCTGTGTTGGAAATCAAGTTGCCGGCGTCGTTGACGGGCGAGCGTGTGAACCACTTTCCGCTTGCGCGCTGGTTGACGAGCAACCATTGAATTCCCTTTTGCAAGCGTGGATCGCCCGCGGGAATTCCCAATTCACGACTGATCACGATCACCAATCCGGTTCCGTATCCGTCGCTGATTTGTGTGTCGAGCGGTTCGCCGTCGTTGCATTCCAATCCTTTCCAATCGCTTAAGAAGCCGGCTGTGGACCAGCCACCGTCCGGCAACTGTTTCGAGAGCAGTTCCTCCGCGGTTCTTCGGCGTTCGTCCGCAGTCATGAGGCCGTCGATTCGCTGGGAACACCATGCGATATTGGCACGATGGTGCAGCGACTTTGGCGGGTTGTTGTTGAAGTAGGTTCGCAACTTCGCAATGCCCGCCTTCGCGGATTCCGTTTCCGCGTATCCGTCCGGTGCGATGCCAACGGCCAGCGCAGCCAGCGTGACTCCAAAGTGGTCATCGATCTCCATCGGAGCGTAGTCGCAATCAGGCCAGTCCCATCCGCCATCGGCTCGTTGCGTGGTCCATAAAAAGTCCAGCACATCGCGCGTGATCGGGCTGAGGTGCCCGGTCGTTTGCATGTCGTTGAACGTCAACCCGGCGGCCACGACGATCACCCAGAATCCTTGTGCTTCTTTGGGGGCCTTTGTCTTCCAACGCTCGGTTCGGTACCGCTCGAAGAACTCACGGACTTCGCCAGAATCATTCTGAATGGATGCCAACGCGGGGCGAGCGAACATGTAGGGCATGTTGGTGTGGCAGGTCACACACTTCTTTTTTTTCTGCCAAGTCAGCGACGCACGATCGAGATAGACCGCAGCTTGTTTGGCAGAGAACGATTCCGCGATCGGCTCGTCGGCATCGATCGAGTCACGTTTGTCGGGAACGGAATCAAACGTGACGATGTCGGTTTGCGCATGGGCAAACATCGGCCAGGCGAATGAGAATGAGAAGAGCAGCGCAAAGGCAGTTCTTGCCATGGTTCGGTGGGAAGGTTTGAATCCCATGTGATCGGGTTCGCTTGTGTGGTTCAGATGCTGTGAAAATCTTCCGGGACAGCGTCAAATTGGTTTGGGTTTGATGAACAGGACTTCGCCGCGTTCGATCCATCCCTTCCGCAAATCGACGCGAAACCAGCCGTCGCTGTTTTTCTTGTGGAACCGGATTGCACTTCTTTGCCCGAACTCCTTCAGGTCGTATTGAGCCCATGTCTTGCCCGAGTCCGGTGAATAGATGATTCCCGTTGCGTAGGGCGACGCGGGAGCGTAGTGGGCAGACAGGATCACGCCATCTTCGATGATCATGTTGGCGGATTCGTAGTGTGGGTTGAACAACAATTCATGCTTGGTTGGATCCGTTAGATCCCCCGGCGCACAAAGGAAGATGCCGCGGTCGTGCGGCATCGTGCCGTTCTTTCCGTTGGCATCGGCGGCCCAGTAGAGTTGCCCGTCGACGAAGTTGATTCCTCCGGATTTGTATCGAGAGTTCGAATTGACGGACACCAACACGGTCCAATCCCACGCATCGTGCGCAGTGTCGTAGGTGCCGCGAAGCCAGTGGCATTCCTGGTGGTTGTTGCCGGCGGCATCGGTGCGATCGTGGTCGCCCGTGCAGGCGTAGAAAGCGTTCTCGGCAGGATTGTAAGTCACACAGTGGATGTGCCGGCAGACGACCGGATTGTCTGGATCGCCGAGTAGTTCGTCAGGCCCAGCGCCGGGTTGTTGGAACGTTGGACTCTGACCAAATGAGTACGCAATTTTGACGGTCTCGCCTTGGTCGGTCGAATAGTAAATGTTGACCGGTACCGCTCCGCCCAGCACGTTGCAGTAGTTGCCCCACACCAACATTTCGGAACCATTCACGTCCCAGGTGTGAACTCCATCGAGCGGATGAAAGTACCAGCCCGGATTCGCCGGATCGAGCGGTTGGTGCGGAACATAGTCGTTGCCGTCGGCGTCTTGAACAACAACTTCCTTGTACGTCTTCAGTTTGTCTGTGCTGAGAAACAATCGCGTGAGCGTTGCGAACAGGACGTTTCCGTTCCCGAGGATGCAACTGAACGTGATGTTTTCCGCATCGCGAAAAATGGCGTCGTGCGGCCAAGTGCGACCGTTGTCTTCTGACAGGTAAATTTTGCCTTGACCAAATCCGAACGCTTGGTTTTCTCGTTGAGAATCGATGTACGGCCCCTCGGGAGCCAGTCGGTACCAAAAGTGAGGCGTGGAGGGTGCGTCCGTCTGATCCGCGGAAGCACGGTTGCTGCTTAGAATCACGCCACCGCTGGCCGCCGCTGAGATCAGCCAATTCCGCCGAGTCAATGAAGCGGAAATATCATTGTCGAGGCGTCTCGTCATGGTGAACTCGTTTGGTCCGGGTGAGTCGGCGTCATTGTTGCGTTTCGCCAATTCTACCTGACTGATCATCGGCTATCATGAGTCAAGATTTGCTTCGCGTGCCCACATCAGTCGTTTCTTGCAGCCCAGACCTCATGATTGTTTTCAAATTCAGCAGACTCGCCCGCCTCGTCTTTGTGTCTGCGACCTTCATTGGCGTTTCTATTTCGTCCAACCAATTGATCGTGGCGGAAGATTGGAATGTGTTCCGTGGACCTTTGGGCAACGGGACCGCTGCAAAGAACTCGGATGTTCCAACCGAATGGTCACGTGAAAAGAACATTGCGTTTCGCACGCCATTGCCAGGTGAGGGCTGGTCATCGCCCGTCGTTGCAAACGGCCGGATCTACGTTTCAGCTGCCATTCCTGGTGATCAAAATCCTGAATCGAGAGCGACTGAGTACGACCTAACACTGATCGTCCTGAATGCGAAGAGCGGGAAGATTCTGAAGTCTGTTCCGCTGATGCAGCAAACGGCGGAGAAGAGCCCGAAGATTCACAAGAAGAACTCACACGCCAGCCCCACGTCCATCGTGGCCGGCAACCGAGTGTTCGTTCACTTCGGATATCAAGGAACCGCTTGCGTTGATCTCGACGGGAATCTTATTTGGAAGAATCGCGACTTGTTCTTCAAACCAGTCCACGGAAACGGAGGAACGCCAGTGCTGGTCGACGACAAACTGATCTTCACCTGCGATGGAGCCACGGATCCCAAAGTTGTCGCCTTGGATGCTGAAACTGGCAAAGTTGCTTGGGAAGTGGATCGGCCCGTTGATGCGACACGCAAGTTCTCTTTTTGCACGCCACTGACGATCGTTGTCGATGGCCAGAAACAGGTCGTCGCGCCGGGCAGTGACTGCGTTCTGGCAATTGATCCCGCAAATGGGAACGTGATCTGGCAGGTGCAATACTCGGGTTACTCCGTTATCCCCAAACCGATCTACCACAACGGTTTGGTCTATCTCTCCACCAGCTACGACACGCCCAGCATGCTCGCGATCGATCCAACTGGCAAAGGTGACGTCACCGAAACCCATCTAAAATGGTCGATCAAGAAGAACGTGCCGCACACACCATCCATGCTGGCCGACGAAGAATTCATTTATTCCGTCAGCGACGACGGAATCGCGATGTGCGTGGAAGCGGCGACGGGTGACGTTGTCTACAAAAAACGTGTGGGTGGCGGTTTTTCATCGTCACCTGTCTTGGTCGACAACCGGATCTACTACACCAACGAATCAGGACTGACGACCGTGGTTGCCACTGGTCCGCGGTACAAGGTTTTGGCGGAGAACGACCTGGAAGAACGCACGCTTGCTTCCGCGGCGGTCGACGGTGCCGCACTGATCCTACGAACAGCGGACGCGATCTACCGCATCGAAGAATAGTGCAGGTATTGCGAGCGATTTGGTTGGCTGGATTAGTTGCCGCTGCCGCGAGCAGATTGGCGAACGGAACTTAACTTCATCTGAGACCGGGAGCTTCGATGATCGAAGAAACCTCACCACAGTCCAACCAAACGGTTTCGCACCGGCAGCAACTGTCAATCGCGACGCGGCCCGGGCCGGCATAGAAGAAGGAATCCATGGACAGGCAACACGTTGGACAAGTCAATCGTGAGTGGTAGTCTCGCGGCCCATCCAACGCTGGATCGAATTCTCCCGAGTGATCGGCCCCGTTGTAGGATGCCCTTCGCTTTCGAATGAGTTTGGCAAACGCTGAGCTTTTGAGAAGGATACCCTGACACCTCCGGCAGCCTTCCACCGGATAGGTGTCGAGCGAACCGAGCTCCAATTGTGTGTCCTCACAAGTCAGGCAAGGAATGTCCGTGGTTGTGCCGGTCAAAACCAGGCCATCCGCGGAATCCTTCAGCGGAGTCGCGACTGCTTTTCTATCGCAGTGGTCACAGAAATAGCGTCCAAACCTTCCCATCCGTGTAATCGGTGCGCCGCAGGATTCGCAATTCATCGAGTTCTCTTCTATCGTTCAACGGACTCACAACTTCTCAGCAAACAGCTTTGCTGGTGGAAGCGTGGGTCACAGAACGATTCAATGAGCATGTGTTTCCAACTGCACGTCAGCGCATTGACAACACACCGTACCGATCCGTTCGGTTGTGACGGATGCATCAAATGCTCTGCATCCGATCATCAAACGCGGTCAGGTCGGGCGACTCTCCACTACTGGAAGGTGGCGTTTGCTGAGGCTGGTTGTGCAGCGACTTCTTCCTCCGTTGCGTCAGAACCGGCTTTGGCTGGTTCACGCGCGTGCTTTTGAAAAAAGTCCCAGATCAAGTCGAAGCCATTAACGTCTTGATTGGATTTTCCAATCAGGCGTTCGGGCATATACTGAGATCCGCCGGGGATGCCGTGCCCACCACCAACGACCTTGTGGAGCATCACGGCAGTGCCGCGTTTGCCTCCTTCCCAAAGACTGCTTTCGATGTGCGAACCGTCTTCGTCATCGATGTCCGGGACAAATTCAATCTTTGGGTCGCGTTTGGTCTGGTTGTGAGCAACCCATTTTGCGACCGCGTCGTCGGTTGATATACCGCGTCCACGTGGTGCATCCTCGTGGCCTTCGACTCGATTGAATCGGTTCATCAAAGGCTTGACGACCGGACCACCATCGTAAGGAACCAGTCGATCCTTCGTGCCATTCATGTAGAGAATCGAAACCGGTGATTCGGGTTTGAATCGCTTGCTCAGCGGTTCTCCCATGGTCGCGATGACAACCGCAACGGCCGCGAACGTTTCGGAGTGTTCAATGGCCAGACGCTGAGTCATGAATCCACCATTGGAAATCCCGGTCGCAAAGATGCGATCGCGATCAATGGGATGTTCGTTGCAGACCCGTTCGATCAACTCCATCACAAAAGCAGCGTCATCAATCGCCTGGTCGTGTTCGGCGAACATGGGTGAGTCGCGACCATCGTTCCAGTGTTTGTCGATCGCGTTCGGGTACACAGCAATGAAACCCTCGCGATCAGAAACGGGGGTCAATCCCATCATGGAAGCCATTCGAGAGTTGCCACCTCCGCCATGAAAGCACACGACCAGCGGGACTTCTGAGTCGTCTGGCAAATTTCCCGGCACGTGAATTCGGTACTCCCGTTCCTTTCCATCATGCTGAAAAGAAACGCTCGTTCCGGTCGCCCTGGCACGCAACCGAAATTGAGCGAAACCGCTGATCGACACCAGCGACACGATGGTCACAGCGATTGCCGAGAAGGCGATCCGGAAAAACATGCTTTTCTTGCGAGACATCGAGAGCATCCATCGATACGTGTCTGGAATCGGCGTAGATCGCCTCTTCAATGGCAACACAATACCATCGGTTCCTACCCGCGAGTGTTTCAGATTGAATCAGTGTGTCTTTGCCTGCCCCGAGTTCCCGTTGCGGAACTCCTTCAATTCGACTCGTCGTTTGATGCCTGTCGGTTCTTCGCTAAATGCTTGTCAAAGAAGGCATAAATCAACGAGTTGGAGTCCGCATTGGGCGAGTGATCAGCCCGATTTGTCATTGCAACTCGATCGTCGTGGCCGAGCAATTGATTGACGGCGACCGAATGATTGAGAGCTGTCCAACGGTGAATCGGATCAGCTGATCCGCCGGACACGAGGAACGGTCGCGGCGCCATCAACGCGTGCAGTTCGTGCAAGTCGTGTCCATCCGACACCAAATGTGGGTACAAACCCTTCGCCGGATTGTCATCCGTGATCATCCCGCGACTTCTCCACGGGCGTGGGTGATATCCTAGGTACCAAGGCTCCCAGTAATTCACGCCGGACATCGATTCGTCAAACACAATCCCCGGATCCGACCAAACGCCACAAGCAAAACGCTCAGAGAGGCAGGCTGCGAACATCGCCCACTTGCCGCCAAAGGAATGCCCCACCACGCCGATTCGATCCCCATCGACTTCTGGGCGGTCGGCCAACACCTGCCAAGCGTTCGCAGCGGCGCAGGCCAGCATCGACAAGGGCTGGACTGAGGCGTCATCGATCGACGGATGATACAGCGAATAGGTCTTCGCTTGCGAGGCGTCGGTCGTACCGATCGAAAGAGTCACGAAGCCTCGACGAGCCAACTGCAACGCAAAGTCACGGTGTGGCTTGCCTTCACCAATCGCCGTTTCAGGTTCGTAGTAAACCGCCAACACCGCGGGTAACTTGCGGGAGGCTGATGTTGGGGTGTCAGGAATCAGCAAGTAGCCGGTTGTCCGCTCCGTGGGTGTCCACTGAAATTCAACGGTGTGCTTCGTCAACGAATCGACCTTGGCCGTTTCCAAAATCTTCACCTGTGGATCCGAAATCAATGCCGGCCACTCACCCATCGATGATTCCCACCGAGAACGGATCTCTTCACGCCGGCGAGGCCAATTGCTCGCCTTCGTAACCCGCGTCCCGTCTTCGAAGATCAATGGTGACCGGCAGTCACCAAGCTCCTTCGCCAGTTCTCTCGGTGGTTGGCAATAGGCAGTCGGGTCCGCTTCAAGCCCCGGGTTGTGCTCCATCGATGCGAGTTCGTTCGGCTGACTCCATTTCAGCTTGGCGATGAAGATTCGATTGTCGCTGCCGTGCTTCTCGACTCCAGCGGGTTGCATCCATTCGGTCACCGAGACCCATGTTTCGTCTTGCGAAACGCGAGTGACTCCGAAGTTCCCGAGCCGCGCCCCATGCTCCGGCACTAAGACGCGTTCGGTGGATCGAATGACGCAAAGTTTCTGTGGATCCACCTGAGCAATGAACAATGGAGCCCTGTTTCGAAAAACGTGGTCGTTGTTTGCACCGCGACGTGTGTAGACCAGAAACAACCCATTGCTGTGGGTCACCCAGTGTTGCTGAGTGTTGTAGCTTCCCAAATCCTCGCCGTCGTCGAACCTCCAACTCCGGGGTTCATCAAAATGCAATCCATCGTCACTTGTTGCGACATAACCATGTTGGTCGTTTCGGATGGTCATGTAGAATCGTCCGTCAAAATGCGTCAGAGACGGTTCAGCCATACCCCTTTCAACCGGAATCGTCATTGCATTCCCGTGCTCGATGTAGTGCAGCGTCTCCCCATCGAATCGGCAACACACGATCAACGTCGAGAATTGTTTCCGATCGGGCTCCTTGCAGTAAACCGGCACCAACACGTCTCCGCCGGGCAGATCCACTCGCTGAGCACTTCCGGATCCCGCGTTACGAAAGCGTGGTTCGTCCGGCAACTCAACGACTTTCCAGTCATTCCACTGCTGGTCCTTCGGATCCACCACGGCGTACGCAATCCCGCGGGGCCGAACGTGCATGACTCGGTTGTTGCGATACCAAACCGTTTGTCCAATTCCCAGCAGACGTTGGCTTGCCGCATGCCACTGAGGAACAAAATCACAGACGGTGGTTTCGTCACCCTCTTTCAACAACTCAGGTGCCGCTTCGCCGCCTCTTGGCGTGACATCGCCTTGGACCTTCTGACGAGAAAATGAATCGATGGGACTCAGTTCCGACCACGCGTCCGCACCTGCTGGCTTGCGGGACTCATGCAAACGGTAGAAGACATCCGAACCCGACAGCAACAACTTCTGAGTCGTCATCACCGCGGTCGGCTCTCCATCGTCTCCGGGGATTGCTCCCACACGAGCATGCACCCAGCACTCTTTGCCATCAAAACCCTGGTGGGCAACTTCCAACGACACGGAATAGTCCAGCGTGGATTGCGGTGAGTTGTCCGCATCCTGTCCTTGATCGGCCGAGACATCATCGCCTTGATAGAACCAAGACACCGGGATGCGGGTCAGTTGCAACGAATTGAGTCGTGGGTATTCACAATGGGCCAGCAAGACATGCTCGTCGACGAACTCAATCGCGGTGTAGCAATACCAGCCCTCCGGGTCGGTTCCGACATTGTGGATGTTCTGCCAAGTTTGGCCATCATCTTTCGAGATCGCGGCGGTGAACGGCCGACGACCGACCGGCTTTTTCATCGCCAGTTCATCGTCGCCATTGTTCCACAGCATCAACAAATCGCCGGACGATGGAATTCGTTCGATCGACGCGGGCGAAACAGTGGGCTGGGTGAAGGTGGACGGCGTCAAGTCGCTCCAAGTGTCACCCTGGTCATCGGAATATGACAGCAACTGGAATTTTCCGCTCCGGCAAAACATCATCAACCGACCGTCGCTCAACTCCACCACGCCCGGTTCCTGTGCAAGCGATTTTGAGGACAACGCACTCGTGCTGCGTTGCCAAGTTGTCCCGCCGTCATCGGAGAGGTAGCAAACCATCTCAGCGGATTTGCGGTATCCCGGCCAACCGACTCGATAGTGGACCGCCAACGGAACGACCAATCGACCACTTCGAAGCTGGATCACTCGGTCGTTGTTCAGGACGCTGTACGACGGGGTGTCTTTCGGAACAATGCGAGTTGGTTCAGACCAGCTCACTCCCTCATCCAAACTCGTTCGCATCAAAATGTCGTCCAGGAACAAATGCTTGGCTTCTGGAGTGGGATCGTACTTGCGGATGTAGAACAATCCGATCCGACCATCTTGAAACCGCAACAACGAAACGGACATCAAGTTCGCATCTTCCTCACCACGTTCGATCACGGATTCATCATCGGACGTCCAAGTCACACCGCCATCTTCCGATACCCGCGAAACCAATTCGGCGGGCGCGTGGTCTCCCGTTCCAATGAACTTGGTGTAGACCAGCAACAAGCGGCCGTCCTTCAGCCGAACAAAGTCACCTTCACTGTTGCGACCGTTCCCGGGTCGCGGTTCGATTCGCAGGACCTTTTCGACTCCTTCGGGAACTCCCGTCGGAGGTCGCTCGGCTAAGACTGTGGTGCATGTCAGCAACCCAGCCAGGATCGCGGGCGTGGCAAAGCTGGTCATCTTCGAGAAAAACATGGCGTTTTCATACGGAGAGAATTTCGTCGCAGAGCTGGTTCGGCGAGATGTCCACATCCGTGACAAACAGCCACGGAATTGGAAAGCGAGCGACGAAATGGGGCGGGTGATAGTCAGGCGGGAATCGAGTGATCGATCGAATGCATATCTTAGTGCATTTTGAGCACCCAATTCGCGTTTGCACCCCAAAACGCCGTAGCGTGCCGGTGTGGAGCCGCAAGGCTCCCTAGTGGACAAAACCCCTCATGCACAAAACGCATGCGGAAGATGCGAGGAATGCATTGGACGTTTGCTTCCCGAGCCCGATACTAGTGAGTGACCCATCTGCACCAAGCAAACCAGCTTGGGACCTGTTTGCAACTTTATGAGGACGCGGACGATGAACTCCACAGCTAACTACAAGACTCAACCAACGACGACAGCTCAATTCTGTCGTCAATTCGCGAAGCGACTTTTTCGTGGCCCCGTTTCCATTCGACCGGTCGCGTTGACCCTCGGATGCTTGGCTGCTTCCACCAGCGCAAGCCTGTTCGCTCAAGAAGCGACTTCGCAGGCCGATGCGCTCAGCAAATGCCCCGTCATGGGCAACCCAGCCGGCCCAAATCGGCACACGGTCTCCGGTGCAATGGGCAACGGCGATTGGTGGCCCAATCAACTGAACCTGGACATGCTCCATCAAAACTCGATGAAGAGCAATCCGATGGGCGCAGACTTTGACTATGCCGCTGAATTCAACTCGTTGGATTTGGAAGCCGTCAAAACGGACATCAAAGAATTGATGAACACGTCGCAAGACTGGTGGCCGTCCGACTACGGACATTACGGACCGTTGTTCATCCGAATGGCTTGGCACAGCGCCGGTACCTATCGAGTGTCCGATGGACGTGGCGGTGCATCCGATGGCACGCAACGTTTTGCTCCGCTGAACAGCTGGCCTGACAACGCGAACTTGGACAAGGCTCGTCGATTGCTTTGGCCAGTTAAACAGAAATACGGCAGCAAGATTTCTTGGGCCGACTTGATGGTGCTGACCGGTAACTGCGCTCTCGAAGACATGGGCTTCGAAACATTCGGCTTTGCCGGCGGCCGCGAAGATGTCTGGGAACCGCAGAAAGATGTCTACTGGGGTCCAGAAACCACGTGGCTCGGTGACAAACGCTACAGCGGCGATCGGGATCTGCAAAACCCGTTGGCTGCGGTGCAAATGGGTTTGATCTACGTCAATCCAGAAGGTCCCAATGGCAAGCCAGATCCAATCGCGGCGGCCAAAGACATTCGCGAAACGTTCGCACGCATGGCGATGAACGATGAGGAAACCGTTGCCTTGATCGCTGGCGGACACACGTTCGGAAAAGCCCACGGTGCAGCGACTCCAGAAGGTAACGTTGGTGCCGAGCCCGAAGGCGAAGGATTGACCGCGCAGGGACTTGGGTGGATCAACAAGCTTGGTACCGGCAACGCGGGTGACACAATCACCAGTGGCTTGGAAGGTGCTTGGACATCCACGCCCGCAGAATGGTCGCACGGCTACTTCGAGAACTTGTTTGGCTACGAATGGAAGCTGGTGAAGAGTCCCGCGGGTGCTTGGCAATGGACGCCGACCGATGAAGCCGCCAAAGGCACCGTGCCGGACGCACACGATGAATCGAAGTCGCACGCACCGATGATGTTCACGACCGACCTGGCCCTTCGCATGGACCCAGCGTACGGAAAGATCTCGCGTCGATTCCACGACAACCCGGAAGAATTCGAAAAGGCGTTCGCAAAAGCTTGGTACAAACTCACGCACCGTGACATGGGACCAGTTTCGCGATTGCTTGGCGACAGCGTTCCTGAACCGCAACTTTGGCAAGACCCTGTGCCCGAAGCCACCTTCGACGTGATCGGTTCGAAAGAGATCGAGCAGCTGAAGCAAAAGATCCTGGCGACCGACTTGTCATCATCGCAACTGGTTTCGACCGCGTGGGCATCCGCTTCCACGTTCCGAAACAGCGACATGCGTGGTGGAGCCAACGGGGCCCGAATTCGCTTGGCACCGCAGAAAGATTGGGAAGCCAACGAGCCAGCCGAATTGGCCAAGGTTCTTTCCACTTTGGAAGCTGTACAAAAGGAGTTCAACGGATCACGCAAAGACGGCAAGCAGGTCTCGATGGCTGACTTGATCGTGCTCGGTGGTTGTGCGGGTGTTGAAGCCGCAGCGATGAAGGCTGGGCATGCGATCCAGGTTCCATTCACACCTGGACGCACCGATGCGACGCAGGAAATGACTGACGTGGAAGGACTGGAGCCCTTGAAGCCAATCGCCGACGGGTTCCGCAACTACCAAGGTCACAACGCGGACCGTCCCGCCGAAGAGATGCTGGTCGACAAAGCGAATTTGCTTTCGTTGACTGCTCCTGAAATGACCGTATTGGTTGGCGGCATGCGTGCCCTCGACACCAACGTCGGTGCGGGACCGCTCGCGGACCTCGGCAAATTGACGAAGCGTCCGGGCGCGTTGACGAATGATTTCTTCGTCAACCTGCTGGACATGAACACTACCTGGAAACAGTCGCCGATGTGCGAGCACTTCTTTGAAGGTCGCGACCGCGAATCAGGCAACATGAAATGGACGGCCAGCCGAGTGGACTTGGTCTTCGGATCCAATTCGCAATTGCGAGGAATCGCAGAGGTCTACGCCAGTGAAGACGCAAAGGAGAAGTTCGTCGAAGACTTCGTGGCCGCTTGGACAAAGGTCATGAACCTCGACCGGTTTGATGCGAAAGCGTCGGCGGACGCCGGTGAATTAGCAGCCAAGTGATTGGTTGAGTTGGGTCAAAGTCTTAGCTATCTGTCGAAGGCGTGTGTGGGAGTTCTCATGCACGCCTTCGGCTTTTGGTGGACTGAATTGTCCGATCTCGAATTGCAGGTTGGTTCTGCTTGGGCCGGTTGCCTGGGCGCCGGAGGGCTGGCGTCCTGCCGCTATTTTGTGAACGCAATTTTGGCGAGTATCACGTCGCCGGCGAAGCAGCCGCCTTTGTAGCACAGCTCTTTTCCGCCTCCGCCACCAGCGAATGTGGCTTGATGAGCCGACTTCATCGGCCAGCCAGGACCGTTCGTTGATCCTGTGATGTACAGATTTCCCGCTTCATCGAGAAAGCACGATCGTCCATCGTCATAGCTTTCGCCGCCAAGGTAGCTGCTGAATTCTAAATGCGAGAAATCGTCCGAAAGGACCACCGCGATCGCGTCGCTGGGGTTGGATTGAACAGGTTGCAAAGCATCGTCGGTGACGGGGAAATCGGCCGATTTAACATTGCCCGTGAAAAACACATTGCCACGCTCATCCGCGTAGACACCATCGGGACCTTCGTTGTCCGTTCCGCCCAAATACGTGCATTGCAACAAAGCACCTTGCGTCGAAAATTTTGCGATCACCATGTCCCGGTCGCCGCCGGCAAATTTGCTTTGCACGACTCCTTCCGTGACTGGCAAATCTTTGCTGGTGGTCGAAACCGCGAGGTACGCATTGCCACGAGAGTCCACAGCCATGCTGTGGGTGCTGTTTCCTTCTTCGTTGCCGGTGCTGCCGAAGTAGGTTCCGTACAAAAGGTTTTCGCCGTTCGGGCTGAGCTTGGCGATGAAGGAATCGGCCCCACCACCGTAGGTGCGTTGGCGAGCTTGCGATGTCGTCGGGACGTCCGTCGAATTGGTGGTGAAGTTAAGGAAAACGTTTGAATCCCGGTCAAGTCGCAATCCACAGTTGCCAACCTCGTCGCCCGAACCGCCCATCCAAGTCGCCCAAATCACGTTCTTGCCGTCGCCGCTGACCTTGATCGCGCCGACGTCCGCACCGCCGATCGGTTGCTTCCGATATGCATTCGCGAACCATTCACTTGGCGGTGTCGGACCGACTCCGGTGTAGCAAAGCGGTAGGTACACCGACCCTTCCTCGTCGATGGCAAGATCGCGGCACAGTTGATTGGCACCGACATAGGAACTCCACTGCAACGTCGATCCATCGGGACTGAGTTTGGTGATGAAGCCGTTCTGCATCCCATAGATGCTTTGCTTGGATCCCTGGAACTCTGTCTGAAAAGCATCTTCCGTCACCGGGAATTCTGGACCCGCTCTGCCGGCGATGAAGACGCTGCCTTCTGAGTCGACCTCGACCGCGTAAGCACGGTCATAGTTCGGTCCGCCGAGCAACGTTGACCAAACCAATGCCCCGTCTCGATCGAATTTGCAAACAAACGCATCGCAGTGACCAGCACTATCAATTCGCGCTCCCGAGCGATCGTGAACTCGCAGAAATGTACCCTCCGTGGTTGGGAAATCGGTCGAAACGGTTCCACCCACGATGTAAACGTTGCCTTCGGAGTCCGCACAAACGTCTCGAGCGTGTTCCCAATCGCTACCACCTAGAAAAGTAGAAAATGCTAGTTCGTAGTTGTCGGCCAGAACCCATCTGGGACCGCCCGCAACAAAGCAGAGAACAACAACGCAGAGGAACCGTGGCGATGGGCTCAAAAGTAGGCGAATCAACGAACAGCTTTCGTTTTTGGAATTGGCTGGAGTCGGCGGCATACAAGCTCAGAAGCTTGTATTGGCAAGATGATAGTCACCCAGTGTGACCGGTTTGACGTGGCGTCACCGTGACCGCGGTTCCGCTGCTGCAGATCATCAGCATTGTTCGACCCACGGTGGAATAGTCAAAACGAATGCCGACGACCGCGTTCGCTCCCAACTGCGTCGCACGCTCAGACATTTCTGACATTGCCATGTTGCGTCCACGAATCAGAACTTTTTCGTAGGCGCCCGACCGTCCGCCGACCACATCTGTGAATGCGGCCGAGATATCCCTCAACACATTTGCACCGTAGATGGTTTCGCCAAAGACCGGACCGTGGTAGGCCTCGATCGTATGCGTCTCGAACGTCGGCGTGGTGGTCATCGGCATTACCAATTGGACGGCGACTTGATCGGGATCAGAGCCGGGCCGAGCAGCGCCGCACTTTCGGCAAACATTGTATCCCAATTCAGTCGTGCCGCCGCACGATGGGCAATTCCAAGGCATTCAAAGTGTCCGTCGATGGAGTCAAGGATGGCTGACCCAAGATAGCAGTCTCAGTGATCAGCCGGTGCATTCTTCACGTGTTCGAGGTAGTCAAACGCGAATGGATCGCCGATGGCTGTCCAAAGAAAGATCCGTCCGCGACGTTCAGCAAGATAGTATGTCTGCGTTGTCGGCCAAAGTTCCCCTTCCAGCGTCAACTCCAGTCGCTGGTGAGAATGTCTGTTTCCAGCCTCTTTGGGCAGCAACTCCCAAGACCCATCGCCGCGGAAATAGCCAAATCGACTCTCGCGATTTCCCGCCCCATCTTTGAACGAACGGAACCGAGCACTCCCATCTGCGTTCAGCTCGATGAAGTGAGGTTCGCCGCTCAAGTGGTATCGCTCTGACAGAAACAAAAAATCCAACGTTTGTTCGGTTGGCGTCCAAGTGCCTTGCAATTCAGAGGGGGCAATCACTCGATCCATGTGCCGATGGGAGGTGCCCATCGATGAGAACGCAAACATGATTGGCACCATTGCTATCAGAAGCCACTGCAATGCCGCAAAACAAAGAATATTGAGAAGAAGAGCGAACAGAAACTTTCGTGAGTATACGAGCACACCGAAGGAGACGCCGGCGAATACGAGCAGTACTCCCAGGATCAGCGAGGCTGAAGGTTGCACGAACTTTGCATCAATCATCAGCCCGAGCGCAATCGCGGTAACGATGAACGATCCGATCGAAGAGAGGCTCAGTCCCCAAGCCAACTTCCGCGAGGTGGTTCCGCGCGTCCAGCAACAATAGCCGTCTCGCAATCGGTTCATTGCGTCCAAGCCATGCTTGTGTGCATTGAAGGTAGGCGACTCTTGAACGCCATAGCTATTCCGCCTTGTCCGCCGGACGTTCTTTAGGTCGCAGCAAAGGCAATCGCCCCCACCCCGATTCTCGCGACAAAGCCGATCGCGAGCATCAGAACTGGAATCTTCAGTTCTTGAAAGTTGAGAATCCCGTAAACCAATGAGATCGGCGAGATGATCAAGCACCCAATGCCCCAAAGGATCTCACCTTCGCTGAATGCCATGACGGTGATCCAAAGCCAGCCAATAACACCGGCCCCGATCGCGATGATCGCCAAGAGATTAAGCAGCATGTCCATGAACGATTCCGGGTGGCAAGTCGATGTTGAGGATGCGAAAATGAAAGAAGACAAACGGTCATTCTACACCGCCGCCCGCACGGAGGGGGGCGTCTCCCCACGGAGAATCGTGTCTGCTGACGCAACGTCTGCTAATCCTTCATCGGAGTTTGCTTCCCGGTATTGGCTTGACTCTGACGAGCATGGCTAAGCAGCGAGAAAATGCCCGCCGAGACAGTCCAAATGGCTGAAAGGAAGATGAGAACAGGAGCCACCCGCTCTATCAATCCGACCCAACCGAACTCCTCAATTATAGGAATGACCTTGCCTTCCGCATCAAACGCACGATGCCGCGGTATGGCCGGAACAACGATCCAAGCAATCGGCAGACCGACCAGAAAAAGCCGTTGCGACAGCCAATCAGAAAGGCTAGCCTCGCAGACACAAAGGTTGGCTTCGGTTCGTGTGCGTCAGGCAACTCCTGTGGCGTTTCAAATGGATTCGAAATCAATTGTTGTCCCTCATGATCGAGTGAAGTGACAACTGTTCATTGCCTTCTCCATCCATGTTCGGTGCTTCAGGATCTGTAGTCTGTTCAGGCAAACTCCGCCGATGCCTCAGACCCTGATTGAAAATGACGGCCAGCACCCATCCCACAAATGCACTGATGAAAACGATGTGAAGTGAGAATGGGAATGCAATTGGAAATGCAACCAACGCACCCAAGCCTCCTGCAATGTAGCAACGAAGGATGTCGAAGATGTTCGCGCGGTCCGCGAGAGAGATGATTGTCATCCCAGGCAATCCGATCAACACGAAAAACATCTTGAACATAGTTGGATTTTGAACCGACCACGCAAAGATCAAACAGCAGTGGGCCCCGATCAGAGTCAGTTGCAACTTCGATAGCTTCCGATGCCAATCAGTCATGGGTTGCGAATCCATTTGATTTCATCCTCTTCGTCAATCACTCCGTCGCCATTGGTGTCTTGGTCAACTCGGTGGTATCCCACTCGGAAGGATCTCAAGTTACACGTTTCGCCATTCGCTGTCTGAACATCGTAGAAAAGGTAAGTTCCGATGCGAACGTTGTTCTGAATCGTCCGATGCTCTGCCTGGGTCAACGTACGGTTGGAGTGGACTCGAACAAGGTTAGGCAGGCGTCTCAGAAGCTTCAGGTGAATCGCCTCACAACGTTCGTTTGGTAGGGTCACCGAACCGACATCAATCGATGTACGAACGGGCATTTGATTCAGCATCACGCTCGATGAAGAACACTCGCGCACTATTTGGCAACGCGTCTGCGGAAGCGGTCGGCGACCATGAACACCGATCCGACCAGCGTCCCGGTGATGTATCCCCAAAACGCACCGCTGATGGTGACAAAAATCATCTGTGAAAGAAGAGTGGATGGTAGCAGATGAGTCGATTGGAAACGCCAACTCACCACTGTTACAACTACGAACGTCACTGACCCCGTGAGAACCGATGCGAGTCGTGGCTTTGCACCACCCCACAACAATGCTTGTGTGATCGCTACCAACGCGATGAAGGCACCGACTGTCGCTGTGAAACCAACGGGAGCTCCGATAGCCTGGCAAAAAGCGAAGATGCCCGCGTAGAAGGTTGTGGCAACGATGATGCTAGCGAGGTCGAATCGACGCCGCGCGGAATACAGTCGAACGTCAACCGGTTCTTTCGGATCGATGTCCATCTCGCATCTCCCGAACGGCGAATGGGCGAATACTTTCCTCATTCAGCTTAGCAGAATCCCGAGAACATCTTGTGCGCTTCAACGAATCGCGGAAAAGCAAGAGTCCTCAAGTGACGCATCGATCCGCCCGGCCCGCCATGCCAAGAAGATCTCCTATGCAAAATCCTTGGTATCGTTCGAAGACCAAACGATTCAGTCTTCGCTGACAACCGCGGAGTCGTGTCGCGTGCGATAGAGAAACGCGTCGGAGGTGAGCAGCGAAACCAGCAACGCTTTCATGCTGCCGTTGCTGTCTCGGTACGCCCGATGGGCCGCTTGCAGAACAGGGGCATCGTTGAGCGTCTCATTGCGTCCCATCCAGAACCGAAACGCATGACGCACGAAGACTTGTTCGACCCGTTCGCTCTCCGAGAGTCTTTGAATCAGCTCGATCGCGTTGTCGACTTTGCCATCAAGCGTCGGATCTCCTGAATCGATGACCTCGCCGGTCGTATCAACAGGTTCGCGATATTCGACTTCCCGATACAGCCCCGCGTGGTTGTACATCTCGAATGGAAAGCCAAGCGGATCCATCTTTTGATGGCACGTCCAACAGTATTCCTCGCGAGTCACACGCATGCGCTGGCGAAGCGGCGTGCGCGGCTCGTCGGGCAGCATCGCGTCGACGGTAATCGGGACGTCCGGAATAGCACCGCCGATCAAACGTTCTTGGATCCATCGACCGCGACGGATGACGTGATTGTCCATGGCGTCGGAATGAGACACGAGCCAACTTGGATGGGTCAGAATCCCCAGCCGTTCCCCTTCCGGCGCGGTCGCGAGAGTTCGTTCGGGCTTCATGGAACCACGTCCAAAGCTACGTTGGCTCACCCGAGCGAAGATGTCCGGACCTGTCAGCTTGACTTCCGTGACCGCGTGATTGATCTTTGGCTTCTTCTTGCTTTGCTTGCCTTCCGGTGGTTCTTTGTCAGGATTGGCCTTCTTCCACTCGGCAAGAGCCAGGGCTGCTTCTCTCGCAGCAGCCTTTTCGGCTTTCACCGAGGCAGAAGCTTCCGCACGAGAACGTTGTTTGCCGAAGTAAGTGCTGTCTGCGTTGCTAGCGACAACTTGGTCGGTTGTCAGCAGTCGCTTGAGCACCTCGGTATCTTCCTGCAGGATCAGCTCGATCAAACGATCGGTGCTGGCTGTCGCGTCGAACATGGCCCTGTAGTGAGCAACACCCTTGCTGTTCACGCCCGTTTCCTCGAGTGCACGGGTGTCCTTGCAAATGTAGCCGCCGAGGTCGTAATCGAAGTAATCTCGAAAGAACTGCAGGATTCGCGGTTTTCGGAGGCTGTCGTCCGCCAGCATGCGTTCAACTTCGCGTTTCACATCTTCCTTGGTTCGCATGCGACCATCGACAATTGATTGACGCAGATCTGCATCCGGTTGGATGTAGCGCAATGCGTGATTGACCGCCAAACCAAGTTCCCAATCTTGCAGCATGACGCGGCCATGCTCGTCTGGTGCACCTTCCCGCGCCAACTCAGGCCGGAAGAGTGCATCGCGATCGAGGAAAATGGCTGAGAGTCCAAGAACCGCACCGTCCTTTACTCCCAACTTATCAATCGACTGCTCGACAATCTCGACGTAGCTATCCGACTCGGTTTCGCTCGGTGGGCGAAACGTCAACGCTTCGAATAGAAAGTCCACCGCTGCTCGAACCCGTTCGTCGGTATTGACATCCTCTTTCATGAGGTGATGGACCGGGGTGATCGGCCGCTTGGTCTTGGTGCTGTACACCAAACTGGTCGGCAGCCCACGCAGATCACCTCGCATTTTGTCGGCAATCGATTGCGGGTCATCAGTAATTTGGTAAGACTCCGCAATGCTGAGCGGGCCGTCCGCCATGTAACGAATGATGTCGCTTGCAATTCCCATGATCTGCGTCGCTTCGGCACTGTTGACCGTCGAGAAGTCAGGGTAATTCTTCAGCCCATGATTACGAGGTGATGACAGCACGGCGGGCACGCTTTTGACGGCGGTGGCGTAAGCAACCGTGCCACCCTGCCATTTGATGATTCGATCCACGCCGAAATAGAGTTTCAGTTCACCGCCATGGTTGGTTGGCACCGCATCGCCGTGCGTACGCAGGCCTGGTTTGTTTGGATCGTATCTTGGCTCGGTGTTGATGAGCTCATTCAGGCGTGTGATGTGCTCCTGAGGCGTGACTCGCCAAATGCGGGCGGGCGACGACGTCGGGACAAGTTGTATGCCATCGGGCAGCGCACCAAACAGAAGCTCATGATCCAGGAAGTTGCCTTTGTTCGGATCTTGATCAGCATTGAAGCCGCCTTTGTCGTGCATCACTCGCGAGAGCTCGCTGACGATCCAGTCGGTGAACTTGAGACGTTCGATCACCTCGGGCTGACTCATGTCCGGCGGAGGCATCTCCTGCAGGCTGACTTGTGCCCAAACACTGGTCCATACACTCGCATTGATCGCGTCGATCGGCCCCAGGCTTTCAAGTGAGAGATCACCCTCGGGATCGGACTCGCCGTGACAGTCGACGCAGTGCTCCGCCAAAAACGGCTCCGCGAATCCCGCGAAATCTTGATTGATTGGTTGGCCTGGCGTGTAGGTCTCCGCGTGCGAAAGAGGCGTCAACCCAAGCAGCACGATCACGAATGCGAACGATTGCAGTCGATCAATCCCGAATGTCTTCAGCATCGTTACGCCAGCACTTCTTTGAGGGGACCATTGCTGTCGTCATACTTCTTCGCCATCTTTTCGTCCATGTTGAATCGGTCAACATTTTGCCCCGCGGCACGCAATAGCGAAGTGTAGAGCGCATTGATCGGGCGTTTGCCTTCGACTTGCGTGAAGCACCCACTTTTGAATGCACCGTCGAGATTGCCCAGCAGCATGACGGGCCAGTTCGCTCCGTTGGTGTGCTGCTTGTCGGCGTTGTTGCTGGTGTAGACAATCAACGTGTTGTCCATCATCGTGCCGCTGCCTTCGGACACACTGTCGAGTTTCTCCATGATCCGAACCAGCATGCGGCTGTTGTATTGCCGAATTTTGATCCAGATTGGATTGTCGGGTTGTTCCATGTGGCCCAAGTTGTGGCCTTGCTGTTCGATGCCCAGTCCTTTCCAAGCACCGAAAATTTCGCCGCGTCCGGAACCGATCGTCAGCGTGTTGGTGATGCCCGACGAAAGAGCGGAGATGCCCAGGTCAAGCAAGCGATCATGCCAATCAGTTTCAAACTCGGGATTGCTGTAACGCTCATCGACTTCGGGTGCAAACTTCCGCAGGTGATCCGAAACGGTGTCGAGTCGGTCTCGCAATCCGTTGACCTCTTGGAAGCCTTGAACGTATTGGCCATAACGCTGTTGATCGGACGGCGGCAAAGACTGCCCCTTGCTGGCGGCGAGTCTTTCGACCTGACTGAGCACACTCGATCGAGCTTCGTGTTGCAACCGAATGTCGCCCGATGAGATTCCGCCGTAAAGCATCTGATACAGATGGTTCGGATTGGAATGCATGAAGATGGGCTGCCCCGCACCGCTCGCCGATAGCGTCGCGATGGTTGGTTTGGTCTTCATGTTCTCGATCGAGTCCATCCCGATACAGAGATGCGGCAGCAATGTCTGCGGCAAAACCTTGCTGAGTTCATAGTCGATCGTCGAGCCACTCGGCGGCACACCATCGCTTCCTCGATAACCACCCAGTGCACCAAAGAAGGCACTGTGCGATGGGCTGGTGTGAAGGCCGTGCAAACCATTGATGATGTGCAAGCGATCTTTGTAGGGTTCCAAAGCACTGATGGGTTCCGGCAGTTTGGCCGTGCCCAATGATCCGCTGTGCTTCATCCCAGCCGGAATGCAGGTTTTGGGATCGAATCCCTGGTTCTGCATGAAGAAGATGATTCGTTTGGGAGTCGTGTTCCCAACCGGCGATGCCAGCAGACGCTCCGGGAACAGCGAGGCACCCATGGCGGCACCGGCGCCTGCTGCGATTCCTTGCAACAAGTTTCTACGACTGAGCATGATCGAACTTTCAACTTGGTTCACGGTCGATTGTTTTGAATCAACAGGTCTGACCGAACTCAAACGATCATCCGACGGTGCATCCAAGTTTCATTCGCTCCGAGCGCAAGTGTCTCGGGCATGAAGGCGACAACGACACGCAAGCGTGGGTTGGCAAACGGTGGAGGGAGCAAGGCAGGACGAAGGTGGGAGCGACGAATCGCTGTTGGAGTCAATGTCTATAGCCTAGCTGTCTCGCCGGTTGCCACAACAGAGTTTTCGTGTGCGAAAACCTTGGGGCCTTGATGACGGGGTATCGCCAAGCTACCGGAGACCATTTTACCACTATTGAGCGAGGTTCGACAGCTTTTGTGCTACGGCGGCATTTTGGAGCCTTTCAGGACCTTTCGGCCCGGCAATATGTATTCAGATGGAAACGCAGCGGAAGCGACCATCAGATCAGAATGTAGATCTGAGCGTCGGCCAAATCGCGGCTTCCCAGTTCAGCGAAGATGCTGTCGAGTTCTTCGTGGATCAGGCAAAGTGAGGAGTCTTCGTCCTCGGTATCGTCTGTGTCGACCGAATCGACGTCGGTGACTGTGGTCTCGCTAGCAGTCTCGGTTGCTTCATCGAGGTCATCAGTTTCGTCTGTGGATTCAGTTTCGTCGCTGGAATCTGATTCGTCGGTCACTTCTGACTCGTCACTTGCTTCTGAATCCAAATCGGAGACGAGAGTGGCGTCCTCCTCTTCGACGATTTCATCCGCTTCCTTGTCATCGACTAGTTCAGAGTCCACATCGGTTTCGTCGGTGGCTAGGTCGTCGGTCGATTCGTCCGAGAGTGAATCGGTCTCGTCGATGGTTTCGGTTGTGTCCGCTTCTGTGTCTTCATCGGCGCAGCCGCCATCTTCACCCATCGTGTCGGCGTTCAGAGCGTCGGACGTCATCTCGGGATGATGAGGTCCCCGTCGTGGGTGAGGCCGATGGCCAGGATCGCCTTCCGTTTCGGTTGAGGCGTCGTCTTGATCGAGTTCTTGATCGAGGCTGGCGTCCTCACTTGTTTCATCGTTGGCGGTGTCTTGTTCTTCAACGGTGCTGTCGACGCTGTCTTCGAGTTCGTCGGTCGCCTCAGTCGCGGATTCGATCGCGGCCGAATCGATGTCTTTGATCGTGCTGCCAGCGACGGCGGAGGCGACTTCGGCGACCTCTTCGGTTGCCAGGTCGTCGGTCGCAGCATCCACGCCCATGCATCCAGCGAGGACACGACGATTTTCAAGGTTTTGGACGAACAAGCGACGACGGTTGGGGACGCGACGTTTCATGACGGTGTTCCTAGGTAAAGTCAAATGACAAATGGTGCGAACCAAAGCGTTCGCCATCATGGAGGGGACCGTCTGTTTCCGTGTTATCACGAGAATGCAATCGACGAACGGCGAAGCGATTGGCTGTGTGACAACTCGGGTTGGCATTTGTCCTTCTTGTAAGTGGGGATTGTTTCGCCGCCTTTTTCAAACTTGCTTTTCGAACGCCGCCGAAGGAGCGTGATATGGCCGTCAACCATCGGACTGAATGGGCTGGAGGGCTGATCTTGGTTCTGCTCATCACCCCTCAAGGAATGGCGGAGGATCCGGCCGCGGGACGTGAGTTGTTTGAGCAGGAATGGGTGTTTGTCGAACGAGAACCAACGTTCGCTGAATTTGACACCGTCGGTCCGATGTCTTTGCCGAGAAGGAGTGGAGGCGAACGCCGGATGAGACATGGGCGTCGTCCGCCGCACCATGAAGAGGGACGGCATTGGACGTCCGAACGCCAAGTTGATGCACAGTGGTTCCCTGCAGATGGCTTGGGCCCGATGCACAACGCTGTTTCATGTGCCGCGTGTCATCCCGGCGGTGGGGCATCGGGAGTGATCCACAACGTGACTCATATCACCGTGGATCCGCGGTCCCCGTTCTTTGATGATGCCGATGACCGCCAGGGACGTGGTGCACTCCGCCACTCAATCATGGAATTCTTTCCCGGTCTGGTGTCGGGGAACACGTTGTCTTTCAACACCATTGTCCATGACGCCTCCACTCGTCCCGGCTATGACGAAATCCGTCAACGCTTGTCTGTCGGCGTTACCAACGGGCTTCCTTCCGAGTGGTTCGATTCGCAGCAGCGAAGCGTGGAAGCGATTGCGGAACAACCGGTGATCGCAGGACGGTACGAGTCACTCGACTATTACCTCAGTCAACGGAATACAACACCGCTGCATGGCATGGGACTGGTCGAGATGATTTCGCTGGATCGATTGAATGCGATCGCTTTGTCCCAGACCCGTTCCTCGGGAGGATTGATTTCCGGTCGAGTGGCAGGCAAGTATGGTTGGCGGGGCCAAGTCGATACGTTGTCCGGATTTGTTGCGGGTGCCTGTGCGAAGGAGTTGGGGCTGAACGTCGGCGATACGATCCGGCAATCCGATGATCCAGCGGATCCTCGCTATGTCAGTCTCGCACCCGATATCACCACGAACCAAGTCGCGGATCTGACGAGTTACGTCGCCGGTCTTCCCGCTCCCAACATGCAAATGTTGTCGGGAGAAGAACGCAAGCAGGTTCGTCGTGGAAAAAAGGTGTTTCATTCGATTGGATGTGCAACCTGTCACATTGAGAATGTGATTCCAGCGAAGGGAATCTACAGCGACTTGTTGTTGCATGACATGGGGGCCGAGTTGCAAGATCCTTTGCCGGCTCCGGCGTATCAGTTGGCCAGCTCCTCTTCAGCGAATCCTGCGGGGGCGTACTCCAATCGCTATGGCCGTGGTGGGGGAACGGTTTCAAAGCCTGGGGCAGAGCGGGATCGCAGGGGCCCGCGAGGCGATCGCGGCCGTTCCAATTCGCGGTCCGAAGACGTCGTTGTTGCAACCGGGACTCCATTGGCGATCCCGATGGATTATCCGCAGCAACCGCAGTTTCCCCGCGGCGAAGTCAGCGAAGTCGATTTGAAGGTGCGGTACCCACTTTCCTGGGACGCATTGCAGCGAGAATGGAAGACGCCGCCACTGTGGGGAGTCGCTGATTCAGCCCCCTATCTTCACGACGGCCGAGCCGAAACCCTGGTGGATGCGATCCAGTGGCATGGTGGAGAAGCTGCTCCATCCAAACGCAACTATCTCAGGCTGAACGATGGGCAGCAGCGATTGTTGATTGTGTTTTTGAACAGCTTGAAAGCACCAGGTCACTGAACGGGAAGCAAACGTCATCTCGGAGGAAAGTCATGGCCTTCGAGGACTTGCGTTCCTTGGCAGGGCAACACCCAGTCAGTTGGCCGGGGATGACGGGGTGGTGTAACGGATGTCGTTGTCGGCACACCATTTTACGATGACAGAATGTTCTTTTTCCCCCGCATACTTGTGCCATGCATCGAGCAGGTCACTCTGATACAGGAGGTCCTTTAAGCGACGAAAGCCTCCCCGTTTGTGGAAGGCATAGCGAACTTGATCGAGCAACTCGGGAGCGATTTCAGAGGCAAAATCGATTGCAAGTTGTGAGCCGAGTCCGAGCGGACGCGTGTCGGGTATGGCAACGTAGCGAGACGTGTCGTCGAGATCGTCCGGTACGTCGTCCGAGTCGCCCAACGGCAAAAAAAAGAGCGTATTTCCCGTATGCCGGTCCAGATAGACCTCGTTTGAGCGATCATCCGAGTTGCCAATGCCAAACGCGGCTTCGATGTCGCAAAAGCAAAATACGGTGTTGGGGCGTTTCATTTTAAATGAGTGATTGTTGGAAAACAGTTTGCGATAGCGGGCGTGTTCGAGGTACGCGAGTGATTGAATGCATGGAAGATAACCGTTCGGCGGATTCGGACACTACCAGTCGCGGAGCGACGACAGTTGCCAGCCTTGGGTTTCAACCCAAGGTGAGGATGTTCGCAATGGATCACATCCAAGTCGCGGAGCGACGACAGTTGTTCTGGTGCCGTGACCAATTGTCGCCGCTCCGCCACTTGTGTGGGCGGAGGAGAACTGAAACCTCGGATTGAAATCCGAGGCGATCAGATGTCACCGCTCCGCGGTTGGGAGAACTGCTTGTCGAACTGTTACGCTTCGTGTTGTGGTCCGAAGACGGAATGGTAGTGGGCTCGACCGCCGGAAAATACATCATCGTCTTGGGACGGCCCCGGGCGGAGGAAGAACACATCCTGTGGCATTCCTTGAAATCCGTGCGAAACGGAGAATTCTTGAGCGGGGCGAAAACCGAATCGAGGGTAGTATTCCGGATGCCCGGCAACGATCGTGAATCGGTTGCCAAGTTCATCGAGACGCTGAAGTCCTTCCTTGACCAGCATGGAGCCAATGCCGCGGCGTTGGTGCGATGGGTGCACCGACATCGGAGCCAAACCCATGCCGAAGATGGGAGTTCCCAGCGTCGGGCATTGCGTTGCCAACAAATCTGGCTCTCGAATTTCAGCTTGCGAAAACAGAATGTGCCCGACGACACGTTCATCCTCCATCGCGACCAATGATAGCGTGTGTTCGCAGCGCTGACGCAAGGCAACGATGAGGTCAGCTTCACCATGATGTCCCAACGTCGAGGCAGCAAAAACTTCGATCGTCAATTGACGCACTGCGTCAAAATGCTCGGGCGTTTCGGGGATGATCACGGGATGGAAGCGTCACTTGAAAGCTACGGAATCAGAATCACTGGCGAACAGGAAAGCGTACATCGCCAAGGTCGCGCCTGCCACGTTGACGGCAGTGCTGATATCTGTCGCTGCGGTTTGCCCGGTTTCAGCGTTTAAGACCCTCTCCCGAAACGAAGTTTGGGGGGAGAATTGTCCTAAGCAGGTCGGCAGGAATGATCGGGCATCATCATGTGAGCTGTTTGGGCGTTGGCCATTCAACAAAAAAACAACTTCAAAAGGTGCACGTGAGGGAGGTGGCACGACCTGATTCATCGTTCGCTCCTCAGTCATTTTCCCGCCAACGACGTCGATCGTCGAGCCATTGGTTGAAATTCCTGTCCGCACTTCCATAGCTCGTGGAATCATCGTCGCCTAAACCAAGGGATGCTTCAACAATCTTGATTCCGCCCAGTAACACGAGCCCTACGGTCGCTTTCAGACCATCGCCAACAAATCGTCCGGCCGCTCCCGCTCGTTCAGCCAATGTGACCTTCGGCTTCGGTGCCGTTGCCACAGGTTCCGATGTCATAGGAGCCGAGGGCGATTGCGCGACGGGGAACGACGCTGGGATGACCGGAACCGACGTGTCGTAGACCACGGTTTTGAGGATGGCGTCCATCTCAGAAGTGTCCTTGGGAGCTGATTTGCAGCCCACAAGCACAAGAATGCCCACCAAAAATGTGGTCGTTTGGATCAGTTGATTCATCGAAACCACGGTCTGGTTGCATGAATGAGGAGTGAATTGCTTTCGCGTTATCAAACCCCCGGGGGGGAATGCAACCTCAGGTCAGGTGGAGATCAGCAATCATTGCTCGAGGATTCTGGTTGTTTGTCGTTTGCCGCGTTCGCAATGTCGGAGAGAAAAGAGGAGAGTTCTGATTCGGTGGGCAAAGTGACTCTGGGGCGTGCTTTCGCTAGTGCATCAAATTCGGGACGGAGAGCGTTTCGCAGGCAACGGCGTGTGGTTTCATCGTCTGACAATCCATTCGCTTCTTTGTAAACTTGCCGGAGCCAGTCGGGAGTGACAGTCGCGGCAACTCGTTTCGCCAGCATCTCAATCTCGGGTTCGGAAAGCATGTATTCAAACGCGAGTGATTGAACTTCGTCTTGCATCAGCCGCAGCATTGCTTGGGAATCATCATCAACGACTTTGTCTGCCACAGCTTTGGCTGCCGCTGATCCGGCCGTGCCAATTCCGAACGCTCCTAAGAGGCCGCCAGCAATTCCTCCGGCTGCGGTTCCGACGACAGGCAAAGCACTTCCTACTGCAGCACCTATTGCGGAACCACCTAGCCATCCCGCGGAACCAGCAGCGATTCCGAAACCGTTTACTGAAACGTTTTTTGTGAATTGCTTCCAGGAAATGGAGCGATCAAAGGCGGCTTTGTAGAAGTCAGGTCCCGCCGTCGCAACTGTTGCCACAGTCGCCGCCACAGCGTTGGTTCGAAGCAGCTTCGATACATGGTTGACTGCGGCAGCTCCGTAGACGGCACGTCCAAGGGACCCCGTTGCGAGTCGTTGTACGGCACTGCGTCCAATGGACGAGCGAGTTACATTTTTCACGCCCCGACGAACGGAAGCAACACCAACCGCGGCAGCTCGGCTCCGTAGCACCTGAGCGCTGATGACACCTGTCACTAGTGCCGTGCCACTCGCAAGAAACGATCTATTCGCGGCCGATTTGGCAGCATCGCCGATGCGACAGCTGTGCCAGTAGTCATGTGCAAATGTGATCGTGAATGAAATTGCGAGTACATAAGAGGACGTAACCGCCTGCGACTTCGCATCGAACACCAGTGAATCAATGTTTCCCGCACGCGCGATGTTCTTTGCTTGCTTGTAAGTCACCGTTCCTTTGTGGATGAGCTTCTCAGCGTCAGCCGGATTTTCAAATCCGGGCACTTTGCCAGCGGCGATCCGTTTTCGCATGAGTTCAACGCAAGCGTCATATTGATCTTTCGGGACTTCAAGCACCTGCTGGGCGTATCTGTACAGGCCGGAATCGGATGCAAACGCCGAAGCAACTGTCTTGGCAGCAGTCTGGTAGTACTTTGATTGAATCCTCAATCCGTTCACGATTCGATCGGCACCATTCACTTCGTTGTTCATTCCGACGATTTCAGCACGTTTTCCATGGAAGACGTCTGCGAGATGATTGGCATCTTCAGCAGTGAACCCGTGTCCGCCTTTGGTGTGGTACTTCGCTATTTGGGAACGCTCCAGTGAATGTGCGATCGCCGGAGAGGCAAGTCTCGCGACGGTGAGCTTTCGCTTTTCGTTGGATGGTTGCGTCACTGGATTGCGGTTCAGTTGAATTTTTGAGATCGGAGGACGGCATGCAAATGCTTTAGAGCAACGGTAGCTCCGGGTTAACGCATCTTTCACCATTTGATGTGCAGGAACCTTGATCAATATACGCCGCTCGCAATGGCCGAACCAATTTGACCTTCTAATTGAGCTTCACGAGCGCTAGGTAGGTTCTGATCGCCAAATGAAGCCAGTGTTCGGCTAGGCGTAGTAGTCGATCTTTGATGCGACGATCTTCCAGCCGTCTTCCGTGTGCTGGAAGACATAGGTGCCCACCGCGCCATGGGATGACGGACCGTAGTAAAAGCGGATGACCGCGCGATTGCCGTCGGGTGTGTAGCCAGGACGCCAGAACTGGATCATGCACTTCGCATCCACTTGTGTGTTGTCGTCCTGGTAATAAAAATCTTCTTGGAAGGACGCGATTTCAGTCACGCGTCCATCAGGCCCGAAATCTCCATGAACAGGAAATGGACTCGTTTGTTCGCTTGCCCGTTGCAGTGCTTCAACGAGCTCGTCGTCCATTTCAATTTCCGTGCTCCAACGGTAGAAGAGGCTGTCACCGTTGCAGAATTCAGGATTGATCCAAACTTGTGTGCCTACGAAGTCGAGGACTGGAGGCTCGCCTTTCGCCAGGTCAGAGACGATGAGTTCGTAGAGCGGATCGATTGGCGTCGCGACGGAAGGCTTCTTGGTTTCACCGCCGCAACCGGCCAAGAGGAACATCAAAACGAGGGCTGTTGGCTTGGTGGTCATCGGGAAGTCTCAAGAAACGCGAATCGAACTCGGGGCAGGAACGGTTGAGGGCGTTCGTTATTCACCTGTGTTGCTCTGCGTCGGTTCAGTCTCGGCCATTTCAGCTTGCGGGCGAGCCCGCTTCACCAACTCGTCAAGTTTTGAAACAAATCGCTCGAATTCGGCGGCGTTTGATCCACAGAAGAGATAGACCTGTCGTCCAGGGATCTCAGTATCGAACGCGGCCCTTTCGATTGGTCCGACATATTGAGGTGCGAACTGGTAGAGCGCATAACACAATGCGAGCGCTGACGCGGCAACGACCACCGAGGGATAGACGCCAAAGAAGTGTAGCAGGCAACCGGAAACAAAAAGCTTGCCCTCACACCGCCCCAGAAAGGGTCGCAGAATCTGCGACCCTTTCTCGGGCGGGAATTGTTTGTCGCTTGAATCCGTTGGTGTTCGCTGCGTTCAAACCAACGGCTACCATCTGCAATCCCTTCGGGATAGGAATTGCGGAATCCGACACCCACTTGAGACGCCATGTGTTTGACAACCATGCGAATGCCAAACGGGGAATGTTTCGTCAGCAAAATGGCTGACCCTTTTTGCCTTGGCGAAGTGGTTCTCGTCGTCCGCTCAAGCTCATTGGGATTGATCTGCTGCCGTGCGATGGATCTCGTGAATGGTGACAACAACGGCAGTGAGTTGCTCCGATCCGATCGTTGAAATGAGACGCATTTTGCCGGGGACGAAGACCTGAGTTGTTTGGATGCTACTGCTCAGAATGTCCGGGGCTGAGTCGCTCTTCTCGTCGCCTGCGACACGGGCCGTTGCATAGTCGATGTTGGCTAAGAAACCTTCGGGATGGTCAGCAAACTGAAAACGGAGGGTGGTCCCAATTTCGACCTCCTTGGTTTGGCGGGTTGTGACGTCGCCGCGCGTCATCGTGGATGTCACCACCGCGATCTGCCTTCCTTTTTGAACGTGACACGGAGTGTTTGGCATCGCCGTCAACCGGATTGTTTTGACCGGCTTTGCACCAGACTGAAGGATCGCTTGGATCACCTCGGATTCATCGAGCTCAATCGCAATAGGCTCCTCAAGTTCAAACTCGGAAAGCTCGACGCAACACTGCGTTGCGTCCGGTTGAGGTTGCTTGGTTGCCTCGTCTGCGGACGCGACCCTGTTGTGGGGAACGATTCCAATGAGAACGAAAAGCGAAGCCAACCAGAATGGAGAGGATTTCATGTGTGGTTCCGAGGTGGAAGGGAAGGGGGCATCTCATTCGGCAGGACGACCCATCAACCGTCGTTTGGTCGGTCCAATCGATCGATCCAGCAATTCGGAAGTGCTTTTCTGAGCTGATCGAGACCGACTGAAGTGACACGAGTTTCCTTGACGTGGACCTGCTTGAGATGCCGCATCGAACAGAGAGCATCAATCGATGCATCTGATATTAGCGAACCTCGAAGCGATATGTGGGTCAAAGAGCTATCGCGAGCCAAAGCGAGGCCAGCATCATCGATGAAGCAGTGAGGAAGGCCGATACGTGTGAGAGATGAATTCCGGTCCATATCACGGAGAAAGGCCCCGGTCACTTTCTGATTCCCGTGACATTCGATTTCTTCCAGGTTTGGGTTGGAAAGCAAAGCAGCTAAGCCAGCATCTGACAGGCCAGTTGAGGAAGGCCGGAGGTTCGTAGAGGAAAATGCCTTGAGATTCGGCAAGGCGAGAATGAGCTGGGTGTGCTCGTCGGTCAGATTTTTCGAAGCGTAGAGTTTGACGACACTCCCCTCATCGTTGATGGCGAACCGACATTTAAGTTCTCCGAGCGGCTTCAGCAATTCGGTTTCAAGCTCCAGCGGAGTGAAGTCGCAGAGTTTTAGACGGTCGCGGTCGTTGGTCATCGTGTCGTCATTGTCTTGTTCGGGAAAACGCAAAACTGGTAAAAAAGTTCGGCAGCATGGCGATTGTCTCTATCAACACTTTGCGGAAATCAGTTCGCTTTTCATAGATGCCGAGCATCCATTGCTCGTTGAGGAAGGAAAGGAAAAGGAAAGATGCTGCGGCCAGGTAGAGGAGCCGCCGGAGAAGTTCATTGTTTCGACGCGAAAATGTCTTTCATGGTCCTATCAACGCGGGATGCGATTGAGCGTGTAAAAAGCTTTGCGATGCAGAAGCGAATTCCCGGCTGCATCCCGAATTCCGTGGGCGTTCAACTCGTGAACGAACAGCTCCCTCAACCCATCAACCTTCAATCGGACTCGCAATCCGTCCTCCGAAACGATTGCTTCCTCAATGGTCAGCTCACGTCCCAACACTTCGTCGCTGCCGTAGCTGCTTTGATAGAGATACGTGTGGCTGGACATCTGGTAAGACCGAACATCTCCGGCGGACTTTATGTCCACCGGTCGCGTGAACACCAATTCGAATCCGTCGGGCTTGGACCGCATCTGTTGAATTTCAAACGGGGTTTTGCCAGTCCACATCAGACGTTGCAAACCATAAGGCGACGTTCCCAGGCTGCTCCAACCGCGATTGGTCAGCCCCACATAGACGCTTCCGTCTTCCGCCTGAGCCATTCGCAACACCGCCGATGCGAATCCGCGACGGAACGGGAAGCAGGCACCTTGGTATTCGCCATTCACCTTTTCAAGGAAGACACGGTTTATCGCCGCCTGTGTGAATTCACCAACGAACAACTGTCCAGCGAATGGACCGAACCCGCCATCGCTTTTTTCCAACATGATGTCTGTCGCGGATTGCCCCGCTTTCTTGTAAGGGAACCAAACCGCGGGCGGCTGCATTTGCGGAAATCGCTTGACCGCCTCGGGAAACGCAACGCCATTGGGGATCTCTTCCACACCGTGAATTGTTGACTCTGGCAGATTCATCGACGCGAGCGATTCTGCGTGATGAAAGAACGCCCCCGGTCGCATGTGATTCAGAGAGTTGGTCGCAACCCAATTTCCCTGTTGGTCCGTGTAGAACATGTCACCTTCCGCGTTGGCTCCCAGCCCCGATGGCGATCGCATGCCGGCACAAACGGGGCTCAGATTCCCGTCGGCGTCCAGCTTCATGCCCCAGCCTCGCCAGGCCGCTTGGAGGTATCCAAACGGTGCGTCGGGAATGATCTTTGTGAGCTGTTCGCCTTTCAAGCCCATCCCGATGTTCAACGTCATCCAAAGGTTGCCGTCGCCATCCGCCTTGGGTCCATACGCGTATTCGTGGTAGTGCCCTGAAACGCCCCAACCTGACGCCACCGTTTCGTACACATCAGCAACTTCATCGCCGTTCGTGTCCCGCATTCGCGTCATCTCGGTCCGCTGCACGGTGATCAATGACTCGTCCTGTTGCAGCAACCCAAGTGGTTCGTGCAAGGCGTTTGCGAACCGATGATACGAGACCGAATTGGCGGTCTCGCCTTCGCCGGTCACTCGGTCCACATCATCTAACAACCAGACCTCGCCCTTCCGAATCGCGACCGCCACGCGGGATGGACTGAGGACCGCGATTCCGCTGACTTCCAAAGCGATACCGTCATCAGAAGGCTTCCAGTTTGGATCGCGAGACTCGGATTGCGATTCCGGAGTCGCGATGGAAACAATTCGGTAGTAGTCGTTCTCGTCCTCCGCAGAAGCGGATGTCCAAAACGATCCACTCGCAGCGATCACAATCGAAAGACATACAACTTGAAGAAGTTTGTGAGTTACCATCGGTAGTTGATCTCCAGAGGTTGGCCTTGAACGATCGGAACCCACACCTCGTCAGTGCCATCCGAGCGGACAACGCTATCGTCTTGCAAACCACCGCTTGCGACAGCCACACCCAACCCTGATGCTCCCTTCAGCTCTTTGGGGTTCATCACTTCGATCACGGCATCCTTCATCAAACGAAACTGCATGGTCCCATCATTCGGCGCAGAATCGCCAGCAATGCTGATCGTTCGTCGCAGTGTGCCAACGACCGTTGCCACGCATCGGTCATGAATGGTTGCCCCACCGATCCGATACCGAAACGTCGGAATGCGGTAGTCGTCGAGTTCATAGCCAAGAAAAATTGGACGCAAGGATTGCTGAGACTCTTCCTGGTCCCCGGAAACCATCCGAAATTCGACATCCGGAGAAACAATCACCGAATCCTTTCCAAGCGGTTCAATGGGTGGAGTGAACCGTTCGAACCAGGTGCTTCTTGCGTCAACAAAATCTTCTTTCCATGCCAGTGCGAGTCGAGGCGTTTCAGCGTCGATCGCGAAGTGAATTCCTTCTTGGAACCCAACCGCGATCGCATGCGTGCCAACACCGTTCATGAACGTTCTCAGCATCAATGGCTGCTTCACGGGTTTCAGCTCATAGTTTGCTGACAACGCTTCGGCGATCTTGGGCGGCGCGCCCAAGCGATCGGATTGTTGGAAGTACGACCACAAAGCTGCGATTTGTTGCTCGGTGTTTCCATCCAGTACCTGTGGCGATTGGCTGACTCCATCCGGGAAGAAAGAAGGCATCCGGGTTCCACGCTTCCACCCTCCGGGATCCAAAAGGAAGTCGCGAAACCATGCCGGGCGGATGCGGTTGGCAACTCCTCCCAAATCAATTCCCACAACGCCGGGCAAAGTTTGTCCGTCAAACGAATGGCACTGAATGCAACCGATCTGCGTCAGCTGTTTTCCGGCTTCCGCGAGTGTCGGGTGCTGATCAAACACATCCGATTCCGACTGCCGCGAGCCCTCATCCGTCGCTTCGAACGCATCAACCAAAGGTTCCACCATTGCCTTCGGAAACTTGGGCATACGAATGGTCATGTGAGGCCGCAAGCGCGTCGACGAATGCCCCGCAAACACCTTACGCATCCAGTCGTTGGTCAGCTTGGCACCAACATAGGTCAGTCCAGGAGGCAAGCGTCCTTCATCTCCCAAATCCGCGAGCGAGTTGGCTTCGAAATGCGGCTTTCCGAACCGGCCAACTCCACCAAGTTGTTCTCTCTCATGACATGCGTAGCAGTTCAACGTCAGCAAACTTTGTTCGACCAACTCGCCCGCATCTCTAGCCGCGTCCTCTTCTCCAAACGTCCTTTCACTGATCACTTTTGAGAGCGTTTTGGTTTGGAACTCATCCAAATGAAACTCCAAGGTCGATTCACCGCCAACATTCAAGCATGAATCTGGCGAATCAACATCCAACCGCCTCCAATCCGTTGCGAATGATTCGCCAAAGGACAATCCCGCATCGTGGCAGTTCACACATCGCAAGCTGTCAAACAACTTCCTTCCGCGTTCGACCAGTTCTTCATTCGGGGTTGTGCGTGTCGATTCGAATTGGTCCACCGGGTCAGGACCATCTGATTCGCCAAACAAGTACTCCGTGATATTAGCGGCTTCGTTGGGAGTCAGCCTCAATGTTGGCATTCGCCCGGACGGTCGAACGTGTTCCGGATCGTGCAAAAAATGCGTCAATGATTCGCGAGTGTACTTCGCTGCCAAATTGGGATGGGGCACCGACGCAACTCTGCGTGCAGCCCCCGCCAACCCCATGTCCTCCAACTCTTCCGGGTCGAGTTCGTCAATCAAGCGATCCACCGCCGATGTCGACGCCGAAACGACTTCCGCATCGACACGGGGTTCATGGCAAGCAACGCAACCAACTTGGTGATACAAGTGCTCACCGCGTTGGGAGTCGCCTTTATTCCAGAACTCGTCCTCGAGGGGATTGGCTCCGCCCGCCTTCAATTCAGGAAAGGGCTGCTGACGCGAAGCTAGGAATGCGACGAGCGCATCGATTGCCGCATCCTTTTCGCTCCTTTCAAGACCCACCAACACGTCCGGCATCGTCGTGCCGGGTTTGGTTTGATGTGTCGAATCCAAGAATCGCTTGATCCAGCTCGCTCGCAATCGAGTTCCAACCGCTTGCAAACGAGGGCCTTGCTTCGCCTTCAGGTCATTGCGTTGCGAGCGATGACAGGCGGCACAACTCAGCTCAGTCACCAAGAGTTTCGCGGTCGCTTCCGATCCGACATCCTCGTAGCGTCCGAATCTCTCGACCCCCGCAATGAACGGATGCGATTGCTCGCTCGAAGAATCATCCGCGATGGCAAACGGGATCACCAAGGCCAGTTGAAAACAGACCGCGAGAGAAGGCAGAAGCGTTCTGCACGGAAAGCTCACCCAGTGTGGGAAAGTCGGCGAATGCATGGCGTGACTGGTACTCGAATGATCGGAAGCTCAACGGTTGAAAATGCGATTCCCCAGGTCACTCGACGCCCAACTCGGTCGCCCACCATTTCAAGTACTCGTGATCTGAGATAGCTGGATCGAGCCCACGTCGCTTCATCGTTCGTTTGTACCAAGCTTCCTTCTCATTCATCAGCGATTCCATGTCGACCGTCAAACTTTCGTCGATACCACCTTGATCTCCGGTCTCTTGCATCCATTCGTTCAATGTCGCCCGCAAGTCGAGGAGCGTCGATTGGTGCGAAGCGTCCGCCGCCAGATTGTTCAATTCGTAAGGATCAGCAGACAGGTCATAGAGTTCCTCCTCCGGACGTGACTCCGCCATGAACGGAGAATCCCATTGTCCGTCGGCATGCAAAACTTTCATCAACGTTTCGACTGGATAAGAAAGCTTTTTGTAGCTGCTCAGTTGCAGGTACGGTTTCTCGGGATGGAAATTTCGAATGTACTTGTATTGCTCATTGCGAACGCTTCGGATTCGATCGGGAGCGTCCCCACAACGGTCGCGCGCTGCAAAGACCCGCTCGTGTCCGTTCCACTCCTGCGACAACAGACTCTTGCCCGGGAGTTCAGACGATTCGATGCCCGCGGCTTCCAAGGTCGTCGGCACGATGTCGAGCAAGGACGCCATTCCGCCTTCAACTGATCCCCGAGACAAATTGGCGGGCCATCGAACGATCAATGGCGTGTGCAAACCACCTTCGTACAACCATTGTTTCCCGCGAACGTGTGGACGGCCGTGATCGCCAAAGAAAATCACCAGCGTGTTGTCACTGATGCCTTCCGATTCCAAGCGATCAAGCACCTCGCCAACTTTCTGATCCATCACTTCGATGGTCGCCAAGTAGTTGGACCAATCTGCCCGAGTGATTGGATGCTCGGGGTAAGTCGGCGGAATCGGCGCGTCCGGTCGCTCACGATCACTCTTCACAAACGGGCGGTGCGGCTCGTGGATATGCACCTGGGCGAAAAACGGCTGGCCGGGCTCACGTTTGGACCAATCATACGCATCGAAGTGAGTCTTCTTGTCATACAGATAGTTGACTCCGTACTTGTTCGCCCGTTTGTTGCCAACAGAACCGTCACCATGCGAAATGAAGTACCCCGCATCTCGCAACCAATCGATCGCGGTTGGAACCTGCAGTTCCTTCTTGTCACGAGTCAAATGGTGATAGCAACCGATCGACGTTTGATAGCGTCCTGTTTGAAACGCCGAACGCGAAGACGAACACACCGGCGAGGTGCTGAACGCACGCGTGAACAATCGTCCTTGTTCGGCCAGACGATCGACATTGGGCGTCGCCACGTTTGGATAGCCATAACACGCCAGTTCCGGACCGAGGTCGTCGGCAATGATCCAAACAATGTTGGGTTGGTCCGTCGCAGACGCGTGGCTGGACGCGAGAAACACGGCGCAGACAAAAACAAAGAACCAGATCGGTAGCTGACGCATCGACATCGCTGAGGTGGGGGCAAGGGCGAGTGAAGTCCTCCTGAGAACTCGCGTCACCACGACGGGTGACGAAGAACTTCAAAGAACTGTTGAAGGTGGGGGCAGTAGTCTAACACAAGCGATTCGCCGTGTTGCCAAAACGCACCTTCGATCCAACGCCGACGCAGCAAACCGTTGCACCTGAACGTGTCGACTAAACCTAGCCGCTCGCCAAAACAGTGCAGGTCGACGATGCGGTCGCGACCAGTTTGCCTCGCTGGTCAGTGATCTGACACTCGACAAAACCAATTCTCAGCCCACGCTGAATCACTTCCGCTTTCGCGGACAGACGACCTTCCCGGATTGGACGGATGAAACTGACCTTCATCTCGATGGTCGAGAAATCTTCGCTGGAGAGCAGCGTTCGCCCAAAGGCAATCCCCATCGCTGCATCCGCGAGTGCGGACACCAATCCTCCATGCACACGCCCCATCGGATTGTGATGCTGGGGACCACACTTGATATCCACCACCGCCTGTCCAGCTTCGGGCTCACCGTCAGCGAACTCGCTCGGATGGACTTCGAAACCAACCAATCTCGAAATCGGGGCATCAGAAAATCGTTCGCTCATCGATCTAACTCAGCGGGAGCACTGCCAACTTCAAATACAAAACCTCGCAACGTTGCAACGCGTGAACTCCAACTCATAGATACCTCCAATTCAACATCCCGATCGAGGCAACTCCAACAATGATGCTCAGCGGCAACCCAAACTGAATGTAGTCTCGCAAGCGATACCCGCCGACACCGTAAACCATCGTGTTGGTCTGATAGCCAAAAGGAGTCAAGAAACTTGCCGAAGCGGCGATCATCACCGCAATCACCATCGGCATCGGATCCGTTCCGACTTTGCTGGCCGCTGTCCAAGCGATCGGCAACATCAACATCGCTGCCGCGTTGTTGGTGATCAGCTCCGTGCAGACCACGGTTGCAATGTAGATCGCGATCAAGGTTCCGAGTGGATTTCCTTGGGCAATGTTGAGCAGTCCGTTCGCGATTTGCCCCGC
Organism: Rhodopirellula bahusiensis; assembly: GCF_002727185.1. Classification (NCBI taxonomy): domain Bacteria; kingdom Pseudomonadati; phylum Planctomycetota; class Planctomycetia; order Pirellulales; family Pirellulaceae; genus Rhodopirellula; species Rhodopirellula bahusiensis. The sequence goes on along the minus strand of NZ_NIZW01000011.1, from coordinate 135,335 downwards.
CGCACCACTTTGTTCCATCGCACGCCCGATACCAATCGCGGAACCGATCACGATTAAAACCGACCAATCGATGCTGCGTCGGGCTTCGGAGGTTGTGCAGCATCGAGTCAACACCATCCCGACGGCCGCCAACATCGCCGCACTCAAAATCGACAGCCAATTCAATGCCGCCGCGACCACCATGACCAGCATGATTCCGAGCGCCAGTGGAGCACGTTCGTGCCGTCGGATCTCGCCTCGATCCACGCTGCTGATCAAGTAAAAATCGCTCCCGCCGCGTTGGCGATGCATGAATGACTTCGAAGCTTCCAACAGCAACACGTCGCCGGGTTCGATCCGAACATCACCCAACTTACCTTCCAATCGCCTGCCGCCTCGCGCGACGGCAACCACCGCCGCGTTGAAGTTTGATCGGAAACGTCCCTCTCGAATCGTCTTGCCGATCAGACTGCAACGTGGACTGACAACAGCTTCCACCAACGTTCGTCGCCAGGCGGGAATTTCCAATTTGCGAGCTTGGTCGCCGGGAGTAATCAAGCCTCGGATCTTTCGGAGGTCGACCACGCTGTCGACGTCCCCGACTAAGATCAGAATGTCATCGCCATAAAGTCGCTGATCCGGTTTCGCGGGTTCAATCCGCCCATCGGCTCGCTGGATCTCGGCAACATACAAACCTGGCAAGGCTCGCAAGCCCGCTTCCTGCAGCGTTTTGCCAACCAACGGCCCAGTCAACTCAACTTGCATCTCGACCGTGTACTTCTGCGGGTCGTCGCCAACACTGACGGCGGGCTTGCGTTCGGGCAACATCCATTTGGAGGCACCGATGATGTAAAGCAAACCTAGAATCGTTGCCGGGATCCCGGCGATAGCAGGCGTGAAGAAGCTGAGTTCGTCCAACTCAATTTCGCCGCCCGCGGCTTTTGAATCAAGGATGTATTGGTTGTATTCATCGCGGACCAGAAGGTTCGTGCTGGTTCCCATCAGCGTGCACATCCCGCCAAGGATCGCCGCGTAGGAAAGCGGCAGCAGCAATCGGCTGGGGCTGATCTTCAATCGCTTTCCCAAATCACCAACGACCGGCAACATCGCCGCGACCACCGGCGTGTTGTTGAGAAACCCGCTCAGAAACGCGACCGGCAATAACATCCGGACTTGGGTGTCGCGAAGATTCTTTGCTTTCGAGAGCAGCCATCCTGTGGCCAGTTCCGTTCCGCCGGTGAGTTCCAAACCCGCAACAACAGCGAACAACAAAGCAATCGTGATCAGTCCTTTGTTGCCAAAACCTGCGACCGCTTGAGTGGGATCGGGCAGCAACGGCGTTCCGGTCAAATCTTGAACGACAACCAAAACTGCCAGAGCGGTCAATGCCAGTAGATCCGTCGCAGCCGCACGCGTCGCCAATCCCAGCAACAATGCGAGGGTGACGCCGATGGTCAGCCACATGGGCCAAATTTGCGGATCGAAAAGAGAGAGCATGCGTCTGAAAGCGATTCAAAAGTGCCGACGTTGATCGCAGCGGCGGCGTGGGGGCAAACAATCGTCCGTACGAGGCCGAACAGACCGCACTTACAGTAATTCAAACCATGGATATCGTCGCCCCCGCGATGACATTAGACTACTGATCCGGCGACAGAACTGATGCCAAAGACGACGGCTTTCGCGTTCGAATGGCCATTTCGCATCAGAATTCGCCCTTCCCTCCTTCCTTCCACGTCTCGCCCAGAACTCTCCATCATGCCCAACTCGACTGATTCGTCCGCACCGCCTGACCGGAAAGGTCTTTCAAGCGGTGCTCTCCTCATCGCCGGCTTGGTCATCGTGCTGCTGATACTCCACCAAGACAACTGGTTGTGGCACAACGACACGTTGCTGTTTGGATTCATGCCCATCGGATTGGCGTGGCATGCCGGCATCTCGATCGCCGCATCGTTCACGTGGTTCTTGGCAACCCGAGTCGCTTGGCCTCTCGATGAAGAGGAGCCGCAGCGATGATGATTGCCGAAATGCAAAACGGAGTACCTCAGTTCATCATCATCCTGGTGTACCTGAGTCTGTTGCTCGCCTTGGGACTGTTCAGCAGTCGTTTGTTCAAAGGAACCAAGGAAGACTATCAAGTTGCCAGCCATTCGATCGGACCATTCCTGCTTTTGATGAGCATGTTCGGAACGACGATGACCGCGTTCGCCTTGGTCGGCAGCAGCGGCGAAGCGTTCCGAGAAGGCATCGGTGTCTACGGGATGCTGGCCAGCAGCAGCGGTATCATCCACTCACTGTGCTTCTTCCTAATCGGTGTCAAAGTTTGGCGATTCGCTCGCGCACACAACTACACCACTCAAATCGAATTCTTTCGTGACCGCCTGAACAACAACCTTGTCGGCTGGCTGCTGTTCCCGATCTTGGTGGGCATGATCATCCCGTACCTGTTGGTCGGTGTGATCAGTGCCGGCGGCGTTGTCCAAGCCCTCACCGCGGGACTGGCCCCTGACATGTTCCCGGTCCTACTGGAAGGTGGCCCTGGCGGAGTCGATCCGGCCGTTCACGGTGGTATCCCCGCGTGGCTCGGTTCGTTGACCATTTGCACAGTCGTTTTGGTCTACGTGTTCTTTGGCGGTATGCGAGGCACGACATGGGCCAACACCTTCCAAACGTTGGTGTTCATGGTCCTGGGAGTCGTGACGTTCTTTGTCATTGCGAACAAACTCGGCAAGCAAGACAGCTTCTTCGAGAACCTTCGCGTGCTTGGCGAATCCATTCCGGAAGAAGGCAAGACACGGGTGGAGATGAGCAAGACGAAATTCTTCACCTACCTGATGATTCCACTTTCGGTCGGCATGTTCCCTCACCTATTCCAACATTGGATGACGGCGAAGAAAGCCAGCACGTTCAAGTTGTCCGTCGTCTGTCACCCGCTGTTCATCATGATTGTTTGGGTGCCATGTGTTCTGGTGGGCGTTTGGGCGACCGGAGAATTGATGCCGACAAGACCACCGCTTCCTCGTTTGCCCGGTGGGGACATCGTTGACGCGAACAAGGTGCTTCCGTTCTTGGTCAAAACGCAAACCGCCCCGATCTTGGGTGGTTTCTTGGCGGCCGGAATCTTGGCGGCGATCATGTCCAGTTTGGACAGTCAATTCCTTTGCATCGGAACGATGTTCAACAACGACGTGGTCAACCACACGTTCGGCGAAGACCGTTTCACCGACAAACAACAAGTCCTTTTCACACGCTTGTTTATTGTCGCGATTGTTGCGATCACGTATTTGCTCAGTCTTGGCAACGTTCGCAGTGTGTTTGCGTTGGGAGTTTGGTGCTTCAGCGGATTCAGCTCGCTGTTCCCACTGGTTGTCGCGGCGTTGTATTGGCGCGGTCTCACCGCATCCGGGGCGATCGCCGGCATTCTGGCCGCCATCACCAGTTGGTCGTATTTGTTCTACCAAGGCACCTTGGACCCGCAGGGCTTGAGCAAATACGTCTTGCGTCTGCCAATCGGTGGCGAGAGCTACGAAGTGATGCCGGTCGTCGCGATGGTGTTCAGCACCCTGATCGCGATGGTTGTGGTTTCCCTGGTGACACCAAAACCACCGCAGGAAACTCTGGCGAAATTCTTCCCAGACCAGGCTTGAACCGAAGTCCGAAATTCGATTGACGAGAAGGGAGCCCCGGGGCTCCCTTCTTTTTTGTACCAACCGTCGCGCCGTCCACCTCCCTCGAAACAACGCTCCTTGGGGAGTTCTCGCGACGCCGTTCAAGCGAATGCGAGCGAGAAGGCACGAGCACGATATCCACGGCCCTGTCCCCCCTCCAACAATTGGCCGCCTCTTTTCAAGTACGATAGCTGCCCCGCCCCTCCTTCCCACCATCTCCGACGGAATGAACCGACCATGTTGCGATCGCTTTCCTTCGTTTTCACGTTGACCATCCTGTCGCTGGTGCTTGTCACGCCCTCGTACGCGGACTCGCCCCAGCAGCCACCCAACGTCGCTCCGAGACACATTCGTATTCTGACAATCGGTAACAGCTTCACTCACAACGCGACTCGCTATTTGGGCGAGATTGTTGAGGCGGCTGGTCACAAGCTGACTCACAAGATGCTTTCCATCGGAGGTTCGCCCCTAGAGTTGCATGCAAAGAAGGCATTGGCATACGAAACAGACCCCGCCGACGAACTCGCCCGGTACAAGAACGGCGACATCCTCCAAGAAGCACTGCAAAGCGAACGATGGGACTTCGTAACCATTCAGCAGCTCAGCATCAAAAGCCACGACATCAAAACGTACCGTCCGTACGCTCAGCAGTTGGCAGACATCATTCGTCGCGATGCACCGCAAGCCAAATTGCTGATCCATCAAACGTGGGCGTATCGCAGCGACGACCCGCGGTTCCACCGCCCGAAACCTGCCGCGGCCGAACCGGCGACTCAACAAGCGATGTACCATGGGCTCAGCGAAGCCTACAAAACCATCACCGCGGAACTATCAGCCAGCCGGATCCCAGTCGGGGACGCGTTTTGGATGTCCGACAACGATGAAAACTTCGGATACCGATCGCCAGCCAACTTTGACGCAAGCTCGATCCAATCCCCGAATCTGCCCGAGCAAACTCATTCGCTGCACGTCGGATACCGTTGGCGAGACCGCGACGGGAAACAAAAACTCAGCATGGACGGCCATCATGCCAACCAAGCGGGCGAGTACCTCGGTGCTTGCGTTTGGTTCGAATGCCTATTCGACCAAAGTCCCGTCGGCAACGACTTTGTGCCCAAGGAACTGGACGTAAATTACGCCGCGCACCTGCAAACGATCGCCCATCAAGCCGCACTGCAAGGCGGCGACGTCATACTTGGCCTCACAACCTCAACTAGCACTCCCTGACGACCTAAAATGTGGGGTAGGCTTCCAGCCTGTCATTCCCTCCACGACCGGCTAAAAGCGAATCCCACAGAGAACAACGGTGTCATTCTGGATCACTTTGGCGAACAATGTGGACCATCCAACACAACTTTCCTTCAAACGCTTCACCCCCTTCGGCCTGGATCCGCAGTTCATCGACCGACACGAGCCTTCCCAAGTTCAACGATTGCTCAGATGCCTGGCTTCTTGAACAACACAATGATGGATGACTCCATACAGCATTTGAGTTGCGTTCGTGAGCAGCACCGATTCCACGCTCCATCTAAAAGTCTACGAGTGACATCAGCACGACTCTCCTGAGATGGCAACATTGCCGCGCCGACGCGCAATCGATAAGTTCTTCTACACCCAATTGAGTTGAGTGATATTGGTTAAATACCTCAACTCACTTGCCCCGTATCACACGATTCCCCGAATACGACCCGACTGAGTAGGGTTGATTCTATTGTAATCCGACTGAAGCATCCGCTCTCTCGACATGAAACGATTTTCGATCCGGACACTGTTGCTGACCGTTACGCTGATCGGCGTTTCGTTGGGGTGGCTGGCCGAGCGACTACGTGAACCTAACGTTTACTATTTGCATGTCTACTCAAATCGCTACCATCCGCCTCACGACTCTCGGCACCCAGAACGCGAGAGTGAGGAAAGCGTGGTAAACACGTGCCTCCTAACGATTGGCATTACATCGGATACCCCGTTCCACGCCTACGTGCCAAACAATTACTCACCAACTATTCTGCTAGATGGAAGATTTGAGAAACGCGGCAGTCTTTTCACCGGACGTGCGTCCGTTTTCATCGAAGACGTTGGGACTGCTTTTGAATGCAACGACATAGCTAACCTTCCAATTGACAAGCTAGTCCCATTTTGGGACGACAACCATCACATCGCAATATCAACACAACAAGACCCGTACGCGTTGGAGTGGGATGTTGGTAGCTTGTAACCCCGCTTGTCGATGGCACGCGGCGGATAACAATGCCGATCGGGATAGCGACGGTGTTGTTCTTCGACAATAGGTCAGATCAAAAATCTTGAAGTTTTTGATTGCGTCGCCCATACCGGTCAGGGGCCAGCCCCCGAACCCCCGAGATTTTCTACAAAGACGTTTGGTGCCATGGGAGACGTTTGGTGCCATCCACCACGCCGTTGTGAGTCAGAGGATTTGGGCAGGCGATCGTAGTTGACCATGATGGTCTCCTTGGTGAGAGAAAAACAACCAAGGAAGCATGGCTTCGCGATGCCCGCTTGCGACAATCACATCTCAACCAATTCACTTCAACGCCCCGCCGCGACAGCGGCTTTCTTGAACAGCCACGCAGAAGACGTTTGGTGCCAACCACCATGCCGTTGTGAGTCAGAGGATTTGGGCGGGCGATCGTAGTTGACCATGATGGTCTCCTTGGTGAGAGAAAAACAACCAAGGAAGCATGGCTTCGCGATGAACGCTTGCGACAATCACATCTCAACCAATTCACCTCAACGCCCCGCCGCGACAGCGGCTTTCTTGAACAGCCACGTAGATTGTTCTTCGCGAGAATGACACAATCAGCGAGAAGGCGTTCATCGCTGGTTCTCGTTGCAGTCGCACCTATTTCAACGTAGAACGAATATTCAATTGGCCAATTTCACTGCAATGAACCGAGGTTGCAAAGGTGATTGACAGTGCGGAACCAACCAAACCATCGACAGCTATGGTCGATATCGTGAAGTGGATAGCGACCGTTATCCAGCTTATCGGGTATGGCCTCACCGGTTTGAACGTGGTGCCATGGAACATTCATGCGTTCCTTGTGGGAATTCTGCTTTGGTTCGCAGTAGGCGTCATGTGGAAAGACAAAGCAATAATGGTCGTTCATGTTGGTGCGTTCTTGTCGCTACTTGTTGGCTACTTAAATTCGTGAGCGGTTAACTTCGGTTCTTGAACCGGTGCCGCACAGCCAAGCCCGTTCGCTATCCCTTCCCGTAAGGTGCCAGCCACCATAAGTTGACAACGAAAGCGTCGCTGTGTAGAATCAGTTTGTCTTGTCAGTCGGTTCCGAGAGTGGAGAGCACAGCCATGCCGCGGCCTCAGCGATGTGAACAGTTTGCTTCCAGCGAAGTTGGGATCGTGCATGTCGTGCAGCGATGTGTGCGGCGAGCTTTTCTGGCCGGCGTCGACCAGGCGACCGGCAAGGACTATTCGTTCCGCAAAGAATGGATTCGAAGGCGGATGGAGGCTTTGGCTTCCGTGTTCGCCGTCGACGTGCTGTCGTATGCGGTGATGAGCAACCACATGCATCAGATCCTCCGCAATCGGCCGGATGTCTGCGCTCAGTGGAGCGATGAGGAAGTGGCGATTCGCTGGCTGCGGGTCTTCCCCGGCCGACGCCTCGAAGAACACTTGGCCGAACCCACCGAAAGCGATGTTCAGATGCTGGTTCGCAACAAAGAACGGCTGGCCGAGGTGCGCTGCCGACTGTCGGATATTTCTTGGTTCATGAGAGCCCTGGCCGAACCGATCGCCAGGATGGCCAATAAACAAGACGATTGCACTGGTAGATTCTGGGAAGGACGCTTCAAAGCCCAACGAATTGTCGATGAAGCGGGCTTGCTCGCTTGCAGTATGTACGTCGACCTCAACCCGGTCCGCGCCGCCATGTCCACCACCCCCGAGACCAGCCCGCACACCAGCGCCTACGACCGGATTGAAGCATCGAAAGGTGAACGAATTCCTTCGGCCGCATTTGACCTCAAGCCAATTCCAACCGAAGAAGCCGGACGCGAAATCCGAGAGACGCCCGTCGAAGTCCTGCAAGAAAAGCGAAAGGCAAAGCGACGCAATCCAACGGGCAAACGCATTCGCCGCGACGGATGGCTCAGCCCCCTGACGCTGAGCAAAACAACGCTTTCTGCAGAACCACAGGTTCACACGAAGGGCGTACGCAGCAGTGACCGCGGGTTCCTCCACATTCGCTGGAGCGACTACAAGCGGTTGCTGGATTGGACAGCGGCGCAGTCCGTCGCCGGTCAAGTCGCTAAGCTGCCCAAGCGTCTGGCTCAGACGCTTTCGGAGGTCGGTATCGACGCTTCGATGTGGCGTGACTTGGTGTGGGACTGGCAGAAGTACTTTGGCAAGACGAGCTGCGTGGGCCGTCCTGAATCGATGAAAGCCGACGCGGAACGAATTGGCCACAGGCACCACCGAGGGCAAGTTCGAGCGGCCGCCTGCTTCGGCTAAAGAACAAGCCCGAACCATGACGCATCGCAGATCGAGAACGCGGGTCAAGCTTTGCGACGGTCAGCGGCTTTGGCACTTCAACCAGACAGCAGTCAATGCGATGAAGAAAATCATTGACTCTGCCGAGTTTTGCATCAATCACTCGTTGGGACGACATGAATCGTCCAGTAGACCTCTTCATCAAACTCTTCGCCGTCTTTGGCCCTCACTTTCAGCTGCAGTTGCAGTTGATCGACCGGTCCGAGTGTTGGCAGGTTCAAGCGTAGACGCGACGCCCCCGGTTCACCTGGAACAGCATTGACCTCCACCGATTCCGGCGTCAGCGTTTGCGTACCAATCTGCGGTTTTTCAGATTCGGCCGTGCCGGGGATGTACTGGTCCGACCCGTACGCCTTGCTCCACAAGTAGTCCCACTGGACGATTGAAAAAGCGGTAGCGTCGAAAACTGATTCAGGATCGATGGGGAAGTTGAGATCAAGCTCCAAACCGGCTTCCACGACGCGAGCATCCGTGATCATCTTGGGCGGTTTTCCGGTGTAGCGAAGTCGCTGAACACCGCCATCGGCCAACCCGAACCGACCGCCGCCGTTCCATCCCTGCAAGCCCGTGGCATACACCTGACCATCATGTGGATTGACGCGACCTCGCATGATCCCGGTCGAGAAATCATACGGTAATTTCACGATCGCAGCTTGCGAAGTTTCACCGACCTCCTGAATCATCATCATCGACATCCAACCTTTTCCAAAGCTGGTGTGCAGAAGATGATTGGAAAGCGGTCCAAACCGTTCGTCATCCACCCAAATCTGACCTCCCGACGAATTGTCGAACGCTTGCGGCATCCACACCAAAGGTTGCTCAAAGGTTTCCGGAGCGACCACCTGTGTGATGTCGATTTTGCCGCCATCCGGTTCCCACTTATCCGGGATGGAATAGGTCGGCACCCAACCGTGAAAGCTACCGGGTTTGGCGATCGAAACTTTCGATGCAGGAGTCCATTGGCCTTGGTTGTCACTCACCGTGATTCGTCCGCCGGGCAGTGTTCCCAAACCATTCGGTGTTCTGAATCCGGTACAAACGACTTCGCGTTGCTTGCCGTCTTTCGAAACTTTCCAAACGGCACCGGGCAACGCAAAGTCGGCACCATGCCCACTCTTGGCGTAGTAGAAGTTCCCATCCGAGTCGGTTTGCAAATCGAAGTTGAAAGCGTGAAAGTTCGTGGATACATCCGTGTCCGCGCTGAAACTCTCGTAAAAATCCGCTTCGCCATTCCCGTCACGATCATGCAAACGCACCAGGCGATCTTTGCAGGTCACGAACACATCGCCATCGACAACCTTCACTCCAAAGGGTTCGTAGAGACCCGCCGCGTAACGTTTCCAACTAAGTTCTTCGAGTGTTTCATCGATTCCCGAAACGATCCAGATGTCACCGCCGTGAGTCGCGATCGCCATTCGGCCATCAGGAAAGAAGTCTAGCGACGTGGTGCGGAACCAAGTGTTCCAAGGAGTCGAATCGGGTCGCGTCAGCGTGTCGAGAGCGTAGCCGTCTTGTTCCAAACCCAACGTGCCAACAGTCGCAATTTCCCCAGGCCAGCGCAGGGGCTCGGGTTTGGTTTGATCGCCCTGGATCAACTCTGATAAATCGATAACAGGCTTCTCAAGTGCATCGCCCGCCAGCATTCGAAAGGCGGAGAGTTCGCTCTCCGATTCCCCCACTGTGACGGTGACATGCAATCTACGAGCTGATCGATCCACTGGGATCGTCAACTTCAATCGTTTCGCCTTGGCGAGCTTCCAAGAGACACCGCGATCATCACCTGAAACACTGGCGGCCGTGAACGCCGAATTCTCGGGCTCCGAACTTTCGAGCGAGGCCACTTGGGTTGCCACATCGTATTCCCAATTGGTCCCGCCGCTGGGGCCTTTTCCGGCGGACAGCACCAACTCGGACCCGGGGCCAATCCAAAGTTCGCGTGCCAGCGTCCGCTGATCGATGGCGGTCGTGCGTTCCAAAACTTCGCGGCCATCGATTTGGTAACTCAGCACGACCTCATCACCGAGCAGATAGTAGCCACGGTAGTCCATCCACTTCTCTGGAAGCGGACCGCGTGGCAAGCTATTTGGCAGCGAATAGCCAAGCTTCCTTCCGTGCCCCCAATGCCACCCCGCCAGTCCAGGCACCGAGGTTCCGTCCGGATTCGCGGTTCCTTCCCCGCGAGGGCGTTGATGCTGAGTCTCATTGAGATCCAAGAACCCGCCCGACCACACATCAGCCAAATCCATCGTGTGCAGGTCATAAGACACCGTCAATTCTCCCAACGGCAGCGTCAGTACGCTTGGGAAGTCACGTCTCAGCTGTGAACCAAGTGCCAGCCCAAAGTCTCGTGGTTGAATCTCAAATCGCTTGCCGTCTTCGGTCCCTTTAGGAAGCGATTCAAGATAAGCATCGTTGATCGGTTCATAGCCTGGGTTCTGATCCTTCATCAACGTTTCGCGAATGTAATGAACCACCTGGTAACGCTGGTGCGGAGTCAGATACGTCATCGGCCCCATCAACCCGTTGCCCTTGGTCAACGTCATGAACATCTTGTAGGGGTCGGCACCAAACTTCAGCTTTTGCGAACGGAAGGCTCGAGCAGTCGGCAAAGCGGGAAGGTTGCCATCGGTACCATGGCAATTGGCGCAGTCGCCTTCAAACAATTGTCTGCCTTCGTCGATATCTCTTGACCGCAGCGAACGGAGAATGCCAGCGTGGTCCAGGTTCACCGAGTCGTCTTTGACGATCAACTGTTCCGCCGATGGCCGCAGCATTTTTTCAGCGATCTCGCCACCTCTCGCTACGCTCATCACGTATTTCAGCAGATCCAAGAAATCTCGCTGCGTTTGAATGGACTTCATCAACCCAGCCGGCATCATGGATTGCTCGTCCTTCTTCATCACTTCAATCACGTCGCGCGACAAAGTGAAATCTTTTTCCGGTGATTGGCCGAGCCGCATGGTGATCGTGGAATCATCCTGCTTCACCAGCATTCCTTTGAAGACTTCCCCGTCCTCAGTCAAAACCGAATACGTTTCATAGCCTCCGCGAATGTGCTTGGAAGGACGCAGCAACGCATCAACGAGGTATTCACTGGTCAACTCGTTTCCAAGGCTCGCGATTGGCGGTCCGAGCGGTGAAGCGTTCGGATCGTCGCCATGGCAGCTCACACAATTGGCGGCCGACTTGAAGAACACCAGAGCACCGCGTTTGGCATCACCGCGAAGACCTGCCTGGCGTGCCAAATGAAGCGGATCAGCCGCTTGAAGCTGCGCCTCCAACGGAATGGCTTGCCGGAGTGTCGTCGTTGGTGGATCTGCCACGGCGGTGCCGCTACCGATCAGGAGAAAGATGCCAACCCATATCCCGCATTTGCAACGCAGCAAGACAGACCGATCCATGTTGTGATCCAAAGGTGTTTCAGCGTTTCAACAAAAGTGTTCGCAAATCAACTTGCACGAGGCCGACTGCACCGAAGGATAGTCGAAGCCGAAGTCAGTTCAGCAGTTTCTCAACTAGCGGCACGATGTCGGCGTCATAGGTGAAGCCCGCCGTCTCGCCGACGTCCGAGAACAGCTTGACCAATTTCCCATCCGCGTCGAACACGATCACTGCGGGAATCGATCCAATGCCAATCTTCTCAAACACTTCGTCGCTGGGTGTCTGGATGATGTAGTTGTCAAAATCGGCTTCGACGCCACCGAGAAACTCGCTGACCTTGGGTTCGTAAGATTCAGGCGGACGAGTCTTGCGTCCATCGAAGTCCACGTTGGCACTCATCGCGACAACCTTTTCGCCGAAGCGTTTCTGCATCGCGACCAAGTTGGGGAACTCCTTCAGACAAGGACCACATGCGAGCGACCAGAGGTCTAACACCGTCACTTTGCCGGTCTTGCCGGCCTTCGCACGGACCGATTCCCACTTCGCGTATTCAATGGAAACGTCTTCAGCAGTCGCAACCAAAACGGACGCTGAGTCGTTGTTCGCCGAAGCATCTCTGCTCGCTCCCAGATCCAAGTCATCGGGCAGACTCATTCCGCCCTCGCCCGGATTCGAACGTTTGACCGGAGCCTCTGGCAAATCACCCTCGGGCAGAGTGATCCCGCCAGGCGTGTTCATATTCGGTTGGCGTGACTTTACGGCAGCTGGTTCTTCCGCGGGCTGCGTCACATCGGGTTCGGTGGAAACCTCCGGTGTCTTCGGCGTGGGCGCCGAGGAGGAACCGCATCCCCCCAGCATCAAAGCGGCGGGCAACACGGCATAGCGGATAGAACGCGAAAACGAGAATCGATCCATCGTTGAACTCGACATGGGGAAACGGACGAACAAACAACTACGTTAACAAAATGTCTGATCCTTGGCATTCAGCGACGCTTCATTCCGTTGAAACTCGCTGTCGCGGACAAAGGATCCTCCGGCCAATCGTGTTTCGGGTACCGACGCCGAAGCTCCTTTCGGATTTCTCCGTAAGTCGTGGCCCAAAAACTGGCTAGGTCATTCGTGATCTGCTGAGGACGACCATTCGGGCCCAACAAATGAAGCTGCAATGGCGTTCGCCCACGCAAAATCCGAGGCGTTTCTGGCCACCCAAAACACAACTGAATCTTCACTTCGATCCAAGGCGGTTTGCCCTCGACGTAGTGCACCGCCGCTTTGCGGCCACCGGGCAAAGTGACTTCCTCGGGCGCTTCGGATTGCACAATTTGCCAAGCTGAGTAGCCAATCATTCCGAGAACATGATCCTTCCATGGCGCCGACCTCAGTTCCTGCAGACTCGAGCGATTCATGCACAACTGCCGAAGCAACTCTAAATGCATCTCTCCGGTAACGACTGGGACCTGATCGTCGATCTCGCCAACCATTCCAATTCGATGCAAGAGCTTCTGAAACTTCAGTCCACCGAGCGGCAGTTCCGTCTTGGCGTTTTCAAACAGGATCGAAGCGGTCTCATCATTGCAGGGAACTTTGGCCGGAGTCTCGCGAAGCACCAAATCGCCGTAGGTCACCTGTCGCCGACAACGAACCGCACCTCGTTCCTGGTCCCATGATTGCGACGCCAGCGTTTGAACTTGTTCCTCGTCCAACCACTCTTCTCGAATTGGGACCGCCGCTCTGACCCGAGATTCAGTGCCACCGCCGTCGACATCAAAACAGAGCAACAGATCCTCGTTCGAAATCTCACCCAGCACGCGAGTCAGGCCGGACACTCCGCGACCACCAACCATTCGTCCGCGGTCCGGCGAATCCGAGCGACGCAAGACGACTCGATCGGGGTAGGCCGATAGCAAAGCCCGAGCAACCGCGGTCTCTCGATCAAGCTCCGATGTGGACTCAATCTCCCCAGACGCGTTGCCAGGCAAAGATTTGCGAATGGTTTCTGCTATCTGACGGATCGCTTTGATGGACGAAGCAGGGACCGTTCGCGGAACTCGATTGGTTTCTATCGCCTCCACCTTCTCCGCCAACGTCATGGAAGAGATGCTCTCCATCGGATCTCGTTCGCTCATCAATGCCGCTAGGATCGCGACTGAAGACTTTGCCAACGAGCCAACCGCTACGGTGGCCATCCGAGCAATACGCGGATGAAGTGGCAACGACGCCATGGCCCGCCCACCTTCAGAAATTCGTCCGCTTCCGTCGATCGCCCCCAACATCCGCAGCAGCGACTGAGCGGACTCAACCGCGTGTTCCGGAGGAGCGGTCAGCCACTGCATCGCGAACAAATCCGTTTCACCGTGGCTGGCCAGCATCAACACCATGTCACTCAGGTCAGCTCGCATGATTTCTGGCACGTCATATTCTTCGCGAGACCGTTGAGCCGCCTGGCTCCACAAACGGTAAGCCTCCCCAGGTGCCGTCCGTCCAGCACGCCCCGATCGTTGGTCGGCGGACGCCAGCGAAATGGATGTCGTTTCAAGTCGCGTCAGTCCACGACGTGAATCGAATCGGGGAACCTTTGCCATTCCTGAATCCACCACCGCGGTCACACCATCGACCGTCACCGAGGTCTCCGCGATGTTGGTCGACAAGACGATTTTGCGAAATTTCGATGGCCGGATGGCTTCGTCTTGCTGCTTTGGCGAAAGCGATCCGTGCAGCACAACAACGCGAGCATCCCCAGCCAGGTCGGCTCGTTCCAACTCCGACTGAACTCGGTGGATTTCACCCACACCGGGCAAGAACACCAGCACATGACCGTTGCTGCTTTCCAACGCCTCACGGATTGGTTTGACGATGCGTCTTTCGATCCGTTCGCCCGGTCGATCTTCGCCGTGATGAACCGAAACGGGAAACGCCCGTCCTTCACAGCGGAGCGGCACTGCGTTTTGCGGATTGGACCGATTCAAAAACGCCACGATGGGTTCCGTTTCCATCGTCGCTGACATGACCACCAAACCCAGGTCATCTCGCAGTTCGGAACGCAACCGATGCGTCATCGCGAGAGCCAAATCCAGTTCCAAGGTTCGCTCGTGAAATTCATCCAGCACCACACAAGCGACCTTTTCCAACAACGGATCGGACTGCATCCGCCGAAGGAACATCCCGGTCGTCATGAACAACACGCGTGTCGTCGCCGATTCGCGGCGATCCATTCGGACGTGATATCCGATCGTCTCTCCCACCGACTCGTTTCGCGACTTCGCGATCCAGCCCGCCACCGAACGTGCCGCCAATCGTCGAGGCTGGATCACCCAAATTTGACCGACGGTGTCCTTGTCCAGCAGAGTCTGCAAGACCGCAGGCGGAACCCCAGTCGTTTTGCCCGCACCCGGTGGAGCCTTCAGCACCACCGCGGTTCCGTTTCCGATCGCCGTTTGCAGCGGCGAGAGAACATCTTCGATTGGAAGTCGATTCATCGAGACTCGGTTTGCAGCGTCCGATCTGCGAGATCCAAATAACACTCCCAATCGTAGTCAGCCAGATCGTGTTTGCCTTCCCGAAGATGGTACTGCATCGGGCCCGCATTGATGACCGATTGCTTCTTCGGCATCGACGCGTCTTCAGCAACTTTGACATCGTCCGAAGACATCCCCAGCAGTTCATAGACCGGTGCGGCGGCCTGCCATGCCAAGAACTCGCCTTTGGGGTCGGCCCATTCATCTTGCGTTGCACTTCCGACCGCGATCGCTCGCGGAGCCGACAACGCAATCAATTGATGCTGGTCAATCGGAAGTGCGGATTCGTTCTCGTTGTATTGCAAGTAGGCGTCATTGAACCAGTGCGGAAACGAAGTGTTGATGCGTGCAACGGTTTCGCCAATCGCACGCCGGCAAAGTGCTGCGCCACCGCACCCTGAATCATTGCTGATCACCATCGCGAATCGAGGATCCGTCGCTCCAGCCCACAACGAAGTCTTGCCCAATCGCGAGTGGCCAAGCACGCCAACTTTTGTCGCATCCACGTTCAGTGCATCGGCTTGCTCGATCGCATCCAAAACACAAGACAATCCATACGCCCAACCGGCAATGCTTCCGGGGCGATGGTCTTCTGGCAATGACTCGATGAATTCTGGCATCACGCCATGGACGCCATTTTCGAATCCATCATCAAAGTCCGGGTCAATGTCACCGTAGTAGACCGTGATCATCGCATACCCTCGGTCAGTTATCATTTTCGATGGCCATCGAGTCGACGCGACACCACGGCCGGCTTCAATCGCCTTGTTGCCATCGGTCGATCCATTCCGCCGATCGCGAACCCAACTGGACGGAATTCGCGTTCTTGGGTCGTTGTCGATGGTGTGGTTGCCTTGAAAGTTCAGCCCCAAGATTGCTGGTGCCGGAGAGTCCGATTGTGGCACGTCAGCCAAAACCTGGACCACCAACGGCGATCGATCGCTCGATGCGTCCAAAGGCAAAATGGAAACGTCCAATTCGTGACGCGTCACGCCCGGTCGATAATCGCGGTCACTACGAACCACCTTCACCTTGATGTTGCGTTGCTCAGGCATGATGCCGAACACATGCTCCTCAAACAGTCTCAATGTCTCCGCCCGTCGGTCATTCCACTGTTCCGCCGTTTCGACCGGGTCACCGTCCTGCGTTTGCAACGCGGCGGGCAGTTCGTAGGCAGGGATCTTCGCTTCGTCGTAATTCGCTACAAACTTCTTGGTTGTTTGAGCCATTGCGGAGGTCGTGATGGACACAAGTGCCACGACAACGATCCCCGTCACCAATCGTCCGCAGTTTTTTCGAATATGCATCTTCGCCTCTGAATGAATGATTTGGAAAGTTAAAAGCATCTTGAACACGTAGCGATGCGATTGAATGTCAATCCAGCGAATAGATTTGCAGGTCATCCACCACGACGTTTCGTTTAATTGCCAACCGCAACAAACGCTTGGTCGGGTGAGCCATCCCTTCCGAGGAGAACGACGCGACCTCTTCCCCGTCGATCGAAACCGCCATCGTGTCGCCCACCACTTCCGCGGCAACGTGATACCACTTTCCCGTTTCCAGCTTGTGCGGCACTCGCTTTGTCTTGGTCTTCAGCTTTTCTTTCACTTCATCGGAAACCGTCCCAGCCTTGCGTGCTTCGCGTGTTTTCAGGTCCATCACGCCAGTTTTCAAATCCGCAATCTCGACCGCCTTCACACCCACGTTGACACGAAACAGATGCCCGGCCCAAACCTTCTTGTACTTCAGGTCGGCGAAGTTCAGACCCAATGAGTCCTTCGGATGTTCCAGCATGAACTTCAACTCAACACGGCCATCGCGAAATTCCATCGGATGGGTCACTGAGACGCCATGGTCAGCGGTTTCGTGAATGAAGATGCGCATGGCACCGTCCTTCAAATCAACCTGCTTGTGCCCGTTCGCTCGAGACTTGCTGTTGGTGTTCCAACCGTTGCCGACTTCGTCCCGTTCTTCCTGTGATTCGTTGCGTTCAAAACGGTCTTCAAAGATCAGTTTGCCAGTCTTGGACTCCTCGGCCACGGCGGGACCGCCGCTGACAACGGCTGCGAGAGAGAGCAAGCCAAAAGTCTTCCGCGAAAATTCACGGAGACGATCCAGGGACGGACACAAACGGTTTGGCACAAAGCCAGAGGAAAAGAACATCGATTGCTCGTGGATACGGGGCGGGGATGGAGGTGGGCATGCTTTCGCGAATCGTCGCTTGGCGTGATCAGCAGAACTGGTTGCCAAGACAATCGCACTCGGGAAAATGCATCGCCGAAGTATAGCTGAGCGATTCGGTGGCTGTGCAATCCGGTGTGAAGATGCAATCCAACGCCACAGATTGAAACAGGTTATCTTTTGAATCGTATCGGACAAATGTCATTGCCCCCCGACGTTCTGCATCCCACCCAAGCCCCACCACATGAAATTCGCTCACTCGCTACCACTGGCGTTTCTTACAGTACTTGCGACCTGTTGGCTCCATGACACCTCTGCCGACGATCGGCCCAATATTGTCTGGATCATTCCTGACGACATGTCGGCTCACTTTTCTTGCTACGGCGAGACCGCGATCGAGACTCCCAACGTTGACGCGTTGGCCAAAGGCGGAGTTCAGTTCAATCACGCTTACGTGACCGCGCCCGTTTGCTCGACGTGCCGTTCCGCCTTCATCACTGGCATGTACCAAACGACCATAGGGGCACATCACCATCGCAGCGGACGGGGCACCGAAAAGATTTATCTGCCTGCCAACGTGACGATGCTGCCAAAGCTGTTACAAGACGCCGGGTACCACACTTCTATCACTGGTTGGCCTACCAACGGTCGTTTGGGCAAAACAGACTACAACTTCGAATGGGACGCGACGATCTACGATTCAGCCGACTGGTCGGACCACGCCCCGGGCCAGCCGTTCTTCGCTCAGATCCAAACGCAAGGCGGCAAACTTCGTGGCAAAGACGCGAAAGGATGGGACAAAGTTGCGACCGCGGCGAAAAAACGCTTTGGTAAATCAACGCCGATCGAATCAGTTGTCTTGCCTCCGTACTATCCCAACCACCCTGACATCGTCCGCGACTGGGCCGCATACCTCGATTCCGTTCGCATGACCGATGCGATGGTCGGTGACGTTGTCGCAATGCTGGAATCCCAAGGTGTTCGCGAAAACACACTGATCCTGTTCATGACCGACCATGGGATCAGTCACGGGCGTGGCAAGCAGTTTTTGTACGACGAAGGCTTGCACGTTCCGTTGGTTCTGAACGGCCCCGGCATCGAACAAGGGACCGTGCGAGATGATTTGGTCGAGCACATTGACATCGCCGCGTTGTCGTTGGCCGCCGCGGGAATCGACATCCCCGATTCCATGCAAGCCCAAGACATTCTGGCGGCAGACTACGAACGACGCGACGCGGTCTTCGCCGCTCGCGATCGTTGCGATGAAACCGTGGACCACATCCGGTCCGTTCGAACCGATCATTTCAAGTACATCCGCAACTTCTTGCCAAATCGCCCGTACTTGCAACCGTGTGCTTACAAGGATGCGAAGGCCATCTTGATCGCACTTCGTGAAAGCAATGCGGCGGGCAGGTTGAATGACGATCAATCGCTGCTCTTTCAAGAAACTCGTCCCGAAGAGGAACTGTATGACTTGGAGAGCGACCCGCACGAGTTGCACAACTTGGCCGATGATTCCGAGCACCACGCAACGCTGATTGCTTTGCGAGGAAAGCTGAACGATTGGATGGAACGAACCAACGATCAAGGCCGAATGCCGGAGTCAGAAGCTCAGTATGAGAGCGACATGAAGGTTTACTTGGACACGCTTCGCCGCCGAGCGACACCGGAACACCTGCAAACCGTCGAGCGAAACATCCAGTGGATGCGAGACCGGACCGCAGAAGGGAAGTGAATCCACCAACACCCACGATGAATGACATGAATGACGAATCGAACAACTCGGAGAGTGCATCGCGAGCGGATTTGGTCGGTGTGCTCAAGGAGTTCCCGCTCACGTATGAGCAACACCAGGTCTTGCACAAACCAGGAATTGAGATCCTGGTTCATCGTATCCTTCGAAAGCGTCATTGGTTCACGGTCAGCCTCGCCGTGTTGGCATCGGCCTGTTTCGCCTTGGCAATTCGCGGGCTCGTTTTTGGATTTGTCTATTCACTGTGGCTCGTGACAGGTGTGGTGCTGGGGTATTGGGCGTATCGGAGGGTGAATCGGTCCAGAGCCCTACTTACCGCGTACCAGCGATATGAAGAAAGCCGATTGGAACGTGCCGACGAGTCGATTTCGCTTGGCGACGCACTGCGGCTTTCGTTTTCGCTCGACTACGACGAACATCAAGCGATCCACCAACGAGATGACCAGTTGGTGGCCGACCGCATGATCGATCGTTTCAACAAGAATTCGGCTGGACTTGCACTCGGTGGTGCGGGGATCTCGCTGATCACTTGGAATCGCGTTGGACTTCACGCTCTTCCCTTCATCGTCGTGATGGTCGCCGCGGTGGGCGTTTGTTGTCTTTGGAATTGGTTGCAAACTCAGCGAGTTAAAACGATTGTCGAGCAGCATTCCGATACGACCATCGCGAGTCAGCAAGATCCGCTGCAATCGCTTCGGGAAGCCTCCATCGCTGACGACGAAGAAGAACAAGCGGCGGTATCCAAATCAAGGCAAACGACATGTTAGGCGCGATCGTTGGAGATATCGTCGGATCGTACTTCGAGCACTATCCGACCAAGTACACGGATTTCGACTTGTTCACCGAGAACTCGTTTTTCACCGATGACACCGTCCTCACAGTCGCAGTTGCAGACTGGATCATGAATGGCGGTGACTTGCACACCTATTTCCACGACTACGTCGAACGCTACCCGGGTGCTGGCTTCGGGGGCACATTCATTCGTTGGGCGCAGAACCGGGACACGGAGCCCTACGGAAGTTGGGGCAACGGTTCCGCGATGCGGGTTTCCCCTGTCGCCTACGCTCGCGAATCATTGACCGATGTGATGGAACTCGCCGAGCGAACGGCCAGCGTCACGCACAACCATCCCAACGGGATACTTGGCGCGGTCGCCGTGGCAGGATGTGTCTTCATCGCACGAACCGGAGGAACGAAAGAAGAAATCCGCAAGTTCGTCAGCGAAGAGATCGGTTACGATCTCACACGAACGATTGACTCGATTCGCCCGTTCTATTCCTTCGACGTGTCGTGCGAAGGATCGGTGCCCGAAGCCATCACTGCATTCTTGGAATCATCGTCCGTGGAGGAATCAATTCGGCTGGCGGTCTCACTTGGCGGTGATTCGGACACGATGGCTTGCATCGCCGGTGCGATCGCGGAACCATTTTTCGGTGGATTCCCCCAAACACTCTGGCAACCCGCTGCGGAACGCTTGGATGATTCTCTTCGCGCGACGGTGGAAGCGTTTTGCGAACGCTATCCGGTGATGTCCACTAGTTAGCTCGAGTCTCGGTTGAGCGAGTTCGGTGTTCCGCGTTGCGATCTGTTAGGTTCATGACGATCCCCACCATCCGCCCACCACCGGAGACCATTGATGAGTTCGCTTCGCATTTCAATCGTGACGTTGGCTCTGGTCGCCCTCGCCAGCATATTTATCGTCGCACATCCGGCCCTCGCCCAACGCACGCGGAAACCGGTTGTTTGGGTCAACGCTGACATTCCCAAAATGGCCGGCCTGGAACACAAGGTCCTGAAGAGCGAATCGTTGGGACACGAGGTGGGCTATGTCGTTTGGACACCGCCCAGTTTCTCGGTGGACTCGGACGTTCGTTACCCGGTGGTCTACTTCCTGCACGGTGCTGGCGGAAGCGAACGATCCGACGCCGCAGGGTTCGCGTCCCTGATGGCGAAGGGCATTCGCAATGGGACTTTGCCTCCGGCGATCTGCGTGTGTCCCAACGGCGGAATGAGTGGGTACCGTGGCGAAGTGGAGTCGATGATCGTTGACGAGCTGATCCCGTTGATCGATTCGACTTACCCGACGCAAGCAAAAGCCACCTCTCGCATCCTGGCCGGCTTCTCCATGGGCGGTGCTGGATCCGTTCGACTGTCACTGCTGCATCCGGAGCTATTCTGTGGCGCAGGTAGTTGGGGAGGTGCATTGGCTTTCCGCGGCGATCCATCGGAAAGCCCTCTTCTTCCGGCCGCGAAGAACAACGCTGACACGCTTCGTCAGAACGGATACGCGGCGTTGTTGATCAATGGAGACGGTGACCGACCGGACGCGTTCGAGTTGCTTGCGGAGACGTTTGAATCGGTGAACATTGCCCACGAGATCGTTGTGGTCGATGACACAAAACACAATCTTGGTGCCTACCAGCAGAAGACCGCCGACCAGATGATCAAATTCCTCGGCAATCAACTTCGCCAGAAACCGGACCGCTGATCGAGATGACTGTTGATGAATGAGCCTCCGATCGATCCGTACAAGACGCCGCATCCTGAGACCTCGCAATTCTCGGAACTCTACGCCGAAAACCAAATTGAGACCCGGGTCCCCAGCGAGTTTGCCGGTCACACTCAAAAGATCGTTTGCGGTTTCGGCCTGTATGTATTCGCGTGGCCAATTTTGCTGTCGTGTTGGACGCCCGCCCCAGAAGTCAGCATCTTTCCGATCATCATCGCGGTGAACGGGTATCGCGTCACGCCAAAGTCATTCAGGCAGTTTCCTTGGACCGGTTTGCTTTGTGCGATCTACCCGTACCGATTCTTCAGCGCTCTCGCTCGATACGAATTTGGATTGAACAACGCTGGGTTCGACGTCTGGTTCTCTCTTGTCTTCTTGATGCAACTGACGACTGCCGTCTGGGGAACCTACGCCGCACTCTGCATCTACCAATGCAACTCCGCCCATCGTCGCCAAAGGACACTTCATGCACAGCGATCCAGTCAACGCGACCTCGAATAGCAAACCGATGGTCGCTTCACCGAAACTTCCGTTTCGCACCGTTTGGATCTTGTTCTTGGTGGCTGGTCCGTTCGTCGTGCTTCCGTATTTGATCTTGATGCCGTCCATCACGGTCACCCGAGCCGCTTGGAACTCCAAACCAGTCTTGGTCTTCCGACCTGCGGTCTACATTTCCGTGGTGATCGCGATTTTGGTCACGTTTCAGCCATCGCCCTTTCCATTCGGTCTGGACGGGCCGCTCTCTCCGAGATTGGTCGCTGATCCAGACACGATGCCGCTCATGCTGTACTCGGTTTTGCGTACACAGATTCAATTGGTCAACGCAGCGATGATCGCCGCGTGTGTGCTGTTCCCCGTCAACGCGGCCCACACTCTGCGGAAACGATTCGGTACCACAAATCGAAACTCACTCGAAGCGAGAGCTCAGGGTGACTGAATTGCAAAACAACCAGCCCAGACGACCGACACTTTCGCGAAGCCGGTTCGAATTACGGAGGTGACAACCTCACGCCGATGGTTAAATTTCATCCCAGCGAAAAATTTTATATTTTGCGATGAGGTCGCCTCTTCCGAATAGACCCAACAGAATCCACGCAATTTGCTGGCAAAAAAGCTTTGTGAACAAACGGTCACTTGCGATAACTGCGCTTCAAATGCGGGAAAACCCAAATTTTGGACTGCACAAATCGACGACAGCCGCTAACCTGGGGGTACTAAGGAGACCCCCAATGAACGCAACACTGAACACCGCCGCAAAGTTTGCGGCTCGCGACACCATCGACAGTCTGCCCGACAGCGCAAGCTGGGATGAAGTTTTGTATCGCCTGTACATCCGACAGAAGATCGAATCCGGTCTCGCCACTGCCGAATCATCGCGATTGGTTGGCACGGAAACCGTCCGCGAACAATGGAATCAGACTCGCAATGCAAGTTAGTTGGACCGACTACGCCGTTTCGGATCTGATGGCAATCCGCGACTACATCGGACGAGACTGCGACAAGTTCGCGGACTTGATCTTCGAACGCATCGTGGAGCAAACCGAACGTTTGCTTGAATCACCGGATGCGGGCTCGATTGTGCCCGAATTTGGTCGGGAAGATGTTTCCGAAATTCAAGTCAATTCGTATCGAGTCGTTCACCAAGTCTTCGACGACGAAGTTCGAGTCTTGACGGTCTCGCATGCGACCGCGCCCTGTGCCATGCCCGTCGGCGAAGGCTTCTGAACCTCGCTGTTCGGCCTCTTCGATCGCCCCGGTTTCGAGAACACTCGAACCGTCGATGGTCGCGTTATTCCAAGCGACGATAGCGTTTAGAAAACACCAGCATCGTGACCATCCACCAGCCACCTAGAAACAAAGGGGCTGCCGTTGGAATCGCGATGCAAGCGAACGCCATTCCGATGAATCCCATCCCCAACAGCGCGCTGCCGCCCCACATGTGTCCGGCAATAGCGATGAAGGCAAAACCGCTCATGATGCAGGCCATGACCATCACGCCGGAATGATCGAGGTTGCCACTGATCCACAGCAGGTTGATGCTGGACAAAGCGATCAGGTAGCCCAGCCATACCGACCAAACTGGTCGTTCCGCAGAGACTCGGGGCAACCACAACCCGTCGCGAGCACGGCCGATCACCCAAGCGATCCCCACCAGCATCGAAACTCGAGGGACGAAGTAACCCCAGAACGCTGGCTCGCTCCACGCCGCCAGGTCACTCGGTGTGTCGACGTAGATCCACTGCATGATCACGAACATCGCGACGTGAGCCGCCAGGACCACAAATCCGATTCGTCGCAGAGCGAGTCCCCAATTTTGGAAGGCATGCAAATGCTGATCACGAGATAACTCTCGCGACATTCGGTGAACCAATCCGTCGGGTGCAGCAAGTGGTGTTTCGCCCTCCAAGATTCGATCCAAATCATCCGCCAATTCATCCGCGGATCGATACCGTTCGCTGGGTTGGCAAGCCATCGCGCGTTCAATCACGTGATCCAGCTCAGCCATCTCGGGCAATCTCGGCATCCCGCCGGGATAAGCCATTCGCAGCGATGGCGGTTCATCGGAGAGCACTCGCGATAGCACTTCCGCGGTGGAATCGCCGCTGTGAGGTGGAGATCCCGTCAGCATGGAAAACAGCATGCCACCCAATGCGTACACGTCAACGGCATCCGTCAAATCTCCGCTGCCGCGAGCCTGTTCGGGACTCATGTAGTGCGGCGTGCCGAGGACTTGTCCGTTTCGGGTCAGCTCCGGTGCGTCACGATGGAACTTTGCGAGTCCGAAGTCCACAATCTTTGGCACACCTTCATCCACCAGCACATTTTCAGGCTTCAAATCGCGATGGATGATGCCGCGAGAGTGTGCGTAGGCGACTCCTCTCGAAATGTCGCGAACAAGGGTGACCGCTTTGGTCACGCACTGCTTCAATTCCGCGTTTGACAGTCCGCCGTCTTGGCAACATACCCGTTGCTCGTCGACCAAGGACTGCAATGAATCGCCGGAAACCATCGGCATGACGAAGTAGTCGATCCCACGCCAACAACCGATGCTGTGGATCGGCAAAATGTTCGGGTGCGACAACGATGCAGCCGCTTCTGCTTCAACGCGAAAACGCAAACGCAGTTCGTCATTTGCCAACACGCCATCGCCGATCAGCTTGATCGCAACGACTCGTCGCAGCGAATCCTGCTGGGCTTCGTAGACCACTCCCATTCCACCGCGAGCGATTTCGCGAACTAGCCGAAACTCGCCGATCGTTTGACCGACAAGGGTTGCTGATTCGGTTTCCTCACTGCCCAGCCATCGATGGTTTCGGAAGAAGTCCCTCAACTCATCCGCGTGCTCAGGGTGGCTTTCCAAGTACTCATGCGGATCAGGTTGCTCACCATTTTCTTCGCGCATCAGGATCTCCGCCAAGACGGAATCCAAGGACGATGGCGAATCGGAATCGTTCACGAGATCTCATTGCACGAAAAATGGCCGGAAAACGACATGCGTTTCCCAGCCATTGTAGCTTGCGTTTGATGAGCACGCCCGGTTTGACGATCGGACGTGAGGCAGACACTTTCAGAGTTTGGCGATTTTGGCCGGAGAGCGTTTGCACCGGTTTCTACGATGCAACCGGGCCTAACGGCCATCGGCTAAAGCGTGAAGTTTGATCTGTGAGTCGCCCGGTCAGGCAATCAATTCGGGGATCACTTCGCCGCCGAACTGTGACAATTGCTTGTACCGGCCACCGTGGAAGTACGTGAGTTTGTTGTCGTCCAAACCGAGCAAGTTCAGCATCGTCACGTGCACATCGCGAATTGGGTGAACGCACTCAACCGCCTTCGCACCGATCTCATCGGTCGCACCGACCACCGAACCACGACGGGTTCCGCCACCAGCGAACCACATCGTCATCGCGTCGATGTTGTGATCTCGTCCGAGAGCAGTCACGCCACCGCGATAGTTGTTGTCGGGTGTCCGTCCAAACTCGCCCGTCCAAACAACCAACGTGTCGTCCAGCATGCCGCGTTGTTTCAAATCCTTGATCAACGATGCGATTGGCTTGTCGACGCTCTTGATACGAGCCGAGTGACCGCGTTCCAAGTAATCGTGACTGTCCCAGCCGCCCGAGAAGATTTGGACAAAGCGAACGCCTTCTTCGACCATGCGGCGAGCCATCAAACATTGCTTGCCAAACGCTGCCGTGTCGGGATCATCCAAGCCGTACGAATCCAGAACGTGTTGCGGTTCCGTTTGCAGATCGATCAAGTTTGGAACCGAAGTTTGCATCCGGAACGCCAACTCATAGCTCTCCATTCGTGCGGCCAACTCACCCGCGTTGGGATGCTGTTCCAACGAACTGGAATTCAAGTGGTCCTTGTTGAGCGCCGACAACTCGTCCAGCATTCGTCGTTGGTGCTGGCGAGTGCGATAGTCACCCGGCTTCAGATCCAAGATCGGTGAACCTTGTGCACGCAGCGTTGTGCCTTGGTAATAGGCCGGCAAGAAACCGTTGGACCAGTTGGCACTACCGGCTTGCGGCATCGCGAGTTCCGTCATCACGACGAACCCAGGCAAGTTCTGATTTTCGCTGCCCAAACCGTATGTCGCCCAAGCGCCCACCGCGGGGTCACCGCCCAGCCGACTGCCGGTGTTCATGTGCAGCAGCGCCTCGGGGTGATTCAACGACTCAGCTTGGCAACCGCGGTACACGCACAACTCGTCGGCCACTTCGGGTTTCGCCAAGTGAACGAATTGGTCACACATGTCCAGACCGGATTGGCCGACTTTGCGTGTTTTGAAAGGGCTGCCGACGTAGAAGCGTTTGCCGGTTGCCAAACCTTCGGTTCGTTTTGATTCCGTCACATGCAAACGATCCAGCTCAGGCTTCGGATCGAAGGTATCCATTTGCCCGGGGCCGCCTTCCATGAACAGCATGATGACCGCTTTCGCCTTCGGCGGCATCATCGGTTTCTTGGGAGCCAGTGGCGATGCGGCGGAATCGGCTCCGCTTGCATTGACGCTGTCGGCCGCCAATTGCGATGTCAGAGCAAGCGAACCAAGCGAGGCACCCAGACCACAAAAGAAGTTACGACGTTGTAGCGTCTGCCAAGAAGATTGCATGGAAATTCAGCTCGAACGAGAAAGGTGGGGAGTTCTGCGGGACCGTCTATTCTAACCGTGCCCCGCAACTTTCGTCGAATCTATAGCGGTCGCTTCAGCGATTCCGCCTCAATAGACCGGCGACTTCTATAGATCAGGGTTTGGCGTCGAAAGAGTGATTGATCACTCGATTCCCGTCTTGTTCGATCGCACGGAGCCACATTCGGGTTCCAAGCAATTCTTTGCCGTTCGGCCAATCGATGTTCCGCGACACCGTGTCGCGTGGCGGCAAAACCAGAACGCGACGTTCGTATTGGCGGTCACGACCGGCGAACAACAAACAGTCGAAGTTGGTCAAGCGATTGGTGTGATTGACCATCTCGATCTTCACCCGCAAACGACCATCCTGACCATCATCAATCAGCCGCGTGGTGACGCGAATATCGAATCCCTCGGGTCCGATACTGATCGTCCGGTGGACTCGAATGACGGTGGGTGGCATCGTTTCAAAACGGAAATCCAGTGGCAGTTGATACGCACCAATCGTCGCATTGTTCTCCAGTGTCACGCCAAATTCGACTTCGGTAGACTCCTTGGGCAATAAATTCCAAGGCTTGGTGGCTTCGTCCAAACGCCATGAATCCGGGGGGACAATCGCCATCTCACCCGTCAGCGATTGGTTGATCGGATTGCGAAACTGGACGCCCAATGATTGCTGGAGTCCCAACAAAGCATCGATACGCGTCCGGTCCAGCCGAACTGACATCCGGAAATCAGCGAGGGATTGGTCGATCCCCACCAAGAACTTTGGAACGCGACCGACCGCGATTTCTTGCACCCGACGCCCCTCGTGCTCGATCAGCTTCAATGGCATGCGACGTCCCCACACATCGACTTCGTAAACGTTCTCACCCAAGTACATGTGCTCGAGCGTGGGTGCATTCGCCCAAACCATGATGACCGATTCCTTGTCGCCACGAAAAATGATGTTGTCGCTTCCGTTCTGCATCCGCAGCGAACCGGCGTTGGTGCGGTGACCCAGCAGAATGCTGGCGGTTCGGAAGGGCAACAACAACTCGTCCGGCCGACCGTCCTTGGTGAGAACGGCCGCTTCTTCGTTCATGGGATCACTCAGGAACGCCGCCGCAACATCGTGGCCTCGAGTGGCGGCCATTCGCAGCATCAAATCCGTGATCCGTGAATCCTGGTCATACTTTTTTCGCGAAACAGGATTGATCGTCAACCAGGTTTCCGGGGGCCGCGCCGCAGCAAGACGCCCGGCCAACACGGCTTCTTCTCGGTCCTTGATTTCGCGATCAAGCATCGCGTCCATTTCCGCTGCCGTCAGAGGTGACTTGGAATACCGATGCAGTCCTCGCCAGCTATCGCCCGCGGTCGCCGGCGGGGTGTCGACCCAAGACCAAGCGATCATCGTTTGGATGGGCTGGCCGAATCCTTGCAGCCCGGTTGAGATCGCTTCCAGTGTGGACTCGATGTTCGATTGGCCCATGAAGCTGTGATCATCATCCGCTCCCAATTGCCACAAACGAATCCGCATGGTCATGCGATTCATCAACGGTTCCAACTCCGGACGCCACGCGGACTCGTCACGCAGCAAACTAGCAACCCGCGTGTCCGCTTTGTCACGCAATTGATAGGCATGGAAACGCTCTTCCGGTGGTTGATCCAGCAAACCAATGGGCTGGATCCCTCGGTCACGCAATCGAAACCCAAGCAGAGCGGCAGCGTCTGCGTGATCGGGTTGGTCCGGTCCGAACCACACCGGCAGTTTCGCCCAACCGATACCGATCAACTGCATCCATTTTGCGAGCTCGCGTTCATGGAGTCGTCCCTTGCGATGACGTTCCATGATGGACGTTGGCAATGTCCAACCAAAGGGTGTCGGATCAATGACATCCGATTCGGATTGAAACGTTGCAAGCGATGGCAGACCCAAGATCGATTCCTTGGTTTCATTCGGATCGCCAAACTCGGACGGATCGTTGGTGATCTTGCCCAGCACAATGAACGATGTCTCGTTGGCCAAAGACGCACCGCGATCATTCTCCATCGAAGCAGCAACGCGATAGAAACCGGGACGCAAATCGTTCAGATCCCATCGATAGTGCAACGAACTGGAATCATCCAACCCTGCGATCTTCTTTCTTGGCGAGACTCCGACAACGTTCAGCGAAGAGGTCTTCTCCACGACATCATCTGGTTCGCTAATACCCGCGGCCTCTTTCCGCTCCTGTTCTTCCGCGAGCAACCGTGCCGCTTCTTCGACGGGGTCAATCGCTCTCGTGAAAGTGCCCAACGTTTTGTTGTGGTGGTCATACAAACGCAGACGCAACCGAGTGTGCTCGTTGGACAGCCCAAGCATCTCGCTCTGAACGACCACCGTTTCATCGGGCAGGTAAACACCGAGAGGTTTGTCCGTCGCGATTTTGAGCTGCGGGTACTGACGGAACATCACATTGTCGAACCCGACCTTGCCTGTGATGTCCTCCAAGCCATCTTCGCCGCCCGCAACCATCAGCCGCACGTACATTCGATCGGAACGGCGAGGCGGAAGCAGATCCTGCAAAACGAGTGTCGTCCAATCCTTGTTGCCTGTTAAGTGTTCGGTTTCTCGGACGCCCAGTTCGTTTCCTTCCGCGTCTTCAAACACGATCTGCGCGTAGACATGATCGTGCATCAAACCTTGGGTTCGAACATCGACACTGAATTGATATTGAAACGTTGGGTTGGCCGGCAGCGAAGGTGACTCGACGCGGGCCAATCCGCCGTCGAGGCGAACGCTGAGACATCGATCAACCAAGATGTCAGCCAGCGACGGCGGCAACGGTGGCAACTCCGGATAGAATTGTCGAAGTTTTCGCCAGGGCTTCAGTGCCGCGGTGTCCAGCGGCAAAACGACTTCTTCCAGGTCCGGATCGCGGGCCTGGATCTGGATTCCCACGTAGTTTGGATACCCCGGCCCGTCGTACCGCAACCAATTGTCAGGCCAGCCGCCGAAATCCTTGTCCGAGGCTCGGGAGAAATCCCAACGAAACCGCCGCAACCCGGCCGGCCCACGAGTCGACTCGACGCTGCTGCGATCGATCAAGAATTCGCGGGGAATTCGTTCTCGACGCAGTTTCTCGTATCGAGTGGCGTCCTGCGCGACAGCGGAACCTACAAAGCCGCCTAAGATCACCCAAGCAACTACCAGAAATGGGGCAATTGCTCGCGACGCGGAGGCAAATTTGGCCAGTACAGATTGTTCGCTGCAAATCAAACGACCCGAGCGACGTCCAGAACACTTTCGCGACGACGTGTGAAACACATTGCCCCCGCTCGATGTTCGCGACCGGAAGGCGTATCGTGAAGGGTCGAGTTGGATCAAGCGTCCCACCATGACCTGGTTGCCTGCATCGGAGAACGAACAGATTGGCTGAATTGAAACTTGCCGTCCGCATGGACGCCATTCCGGGGACCGGCGCCTCGGCCACCGCTCTACGTAAATCATTGACCATCGCAGCGTCGATGGGCGTTCGAAGTGTCGAATTATGTGGTCGAACCCACGTTCCCGTATCTGAATTGTCGGACACCGGGGTGCGGACCTTGCGGAAAATCCTGGATGATTTGAATTTGCGGATCGCATCCATCCGGTTCCAAACCCGATTTGGGTACGACGTGACCGACCATTTGGATGAGCGAGTTGACGCGACCAAAAGCGCGATGAAGACGGCGTATCGATTGGGAGCTCCGCTAATCGTCAATCAAATCGGAACGGTTCCACCTCCGCCACAGAACATCGATCAAGCCGTCAAGAAGGCCGGCAGTTCGCTGCTGCTGGGATCAACTGGCGAAAGCGACGATGCCGATTGGAGCAGTGACTTGCCGGCCGACCTGGCCGCGGAACTTGCAAACTCAATCGCGTCCTCTCGCATTGGCAAAGCGGTCGCCGGGCAAGGTGCCACGGGCAGCGATGCATCGCGCTGGGCAACGCTTCGAGAAGTGATGGAAGATCTGGGACGCTATGGCGCCAAAGTCGGCTGTTTTCTGGCCGCTGAAACGGGAACCGAATCGGGCAAGGATCTGGCCGCGTTGTTGGACGCGATCCCAGACACGTTCGTTCCGGTCGCGCTCAATCCCGGCCAATTGATCATCAACCGTTTTCGAGTCGACGAAGCCATCAACGCACTCGCTTCTCGCATCTCGATTGTCCACGCGGTCGACGGTGTCCTGGACCTCGCAGCGGGACGCGGTGTTTCTGTACCGGTCGGTGAGGGGACCGCGGACTTTCCTTCGCTGCTAGGGCGACTCGAAGACATTCCTTACCGTGGGCCATTCGTCGTCGGTCGTCCGGAGATGCGACCGGAAACGGCAGTGATGGAGTTGCACCAAAGCCTGGAGTACCTGCGCAACCTTTAGATCGCTTGTTTTGCGATCTGATGCGTGGAACCTACAACCCGAGTTGTTCCGACGTTTCCCGCTCGGGTTCCGTTCGGTCGTACATGGCTTGAATCAGATCCATGTCGCACTGTCGTTGTTCGACCTTACGACGTGCGAACATCCGAGCCTGGGTGTTGATCATCACGTCGGGTGGCAACAACGAAGTCTGCCCAAACAAACGAGCGTAGTTGACATAGCTGGGCACGTTGCTGGTAACGAACCCGTACAACATGCTGCACACACCGATCACTTTCCCGGTGAAGATGCCGGTGTTGATGGCTGACTTCGAATAGTCCCCCATCACACAACCGAGGAACTGCATTCCGGTCGCCATCTTGCGATCGCCGTATTCAATGTTGATTTTACCGTAGGTGTTTTTGAGGTCACTGTTGCACGTGCCGGCGCCAAGGTTGATCCAACTGCCCAAGTAGCTGTGCCCCAAGAATCCGTGGTGCTGCTTGTTGGTGAAGGCTTCGATCACCGACGCTTCGACCTCGCCGCCGATTTTGACCGTGTGCCCCAGCGACACGCCGTCCTTGATCGCGGAATGTTCAATCACTCGCGTGCTGTGCCCCGCATGCAGAGGGCCCTCCAGGAAACAGAACGGGCCAACCCGAACGTTCTCATCCAACACGATCGCTCCACCCGAGGTGTGAATTGATCCGTACTCGCCAATCGTCACTCCGGGCCGAACGAAGACGCCGTCTTCACGCTGCGTGTAGTCGCCGTGTTCGATTCGATAGTTGACCGAGTCGTTCATCGCATCCATGTGAGACGACACGACTTCATGCGGCCACTGGAACGCCTTCAACGTGAACCGCGAACTGACCTTTTCTCGTGCCAGTTGCAGAAGCCGCGAAAGCGGACTCGTCGCGCCGTTGAACTCCGTTGACGCACTGTCGTTTTCGGTCGTTTGTGCTCTTTCTGTTGTCCCTTCCGCGATGTCAGCTGCCGTGATGAATGCCGCCAACAGCTCCGCATCGACTCCGTTGTCCTTGCCGATCACCGTCGCTGTCTCGCCGGATTTCACCAGTTGTTTCAGCGTCTCGTAGGTTTGCACCGACGGCACCAACCGAGCGTTGACCAACAACACATCCTCGTCTTTTGGAAACTCATTGGCGGGTGCCAGCAATCCGTGATCCGCCTCTTGAATCGGAAGCAGATATTCGCGAATCAATCCTTGAATCTCACACGCCTTCGCATCACTCGCCCTGTCTTTCGCAAGTGTCTTCAACCAATCAAGCAATCGAAAACTGGCGCAGGTGATCGCGTACGCAGGGCGAGCGTGAACGATCGGGCAGAGCTGTTCCACACGTGAATCTTCGAAGCAGAGAATTTGCATGAGCCGGACGAGACGAGGGGTGAACGGGAACACAGCCAAACGAAAGACCGGTTGCAACGATTGGGCAGTTTACCGGGCATCACGATCGAGGTCGCGGGGACAACTCGTTGCAAAATCATTGGTCCGCCGTGGTGGACGAAACTAGAGTTGACGAGAGACCTCCGCATCTTTCGCCAGCCGAGAAATACGTTTGCCCAGTTCGCCAAAGCTCGCTCGACGACGCAGACTGCGACGTTTGATAGCGGCATCGGCGTGCATGACGTTCTCATCGACATTCGCGACTTCTTTCGCTGAGCAACCCGCGGACTTTTCGACAGCCGTGCAATCGGAATTCGTCGACAGTAACCAGACGGTCCATCGATTGTCTGAAGCGCGAATCGCGTCAATCGTTCGTTGCGTCGACTCGCTTGAATCGGACTCGCCCGTCGTTCGCCGACTCGCCGCCGACCGGTTGTATTCGCAAGCGTCCAACGGCAACACTCAGACATGCGACGCAATCCTCTCTCGATTGCGTGGCCTTCGGGTCTCGTTTTCACTGGACGTTCGCCAACTCGCGGATCAGTTGATTGAGCGAATTCGTCTAACGCGTCACCAGCGTGCCGTCGCGGAACTGACACCTTCACCATGGGGCGATTCGCCTAGCAATTTGGATCGCGAACTGGACCAATGGTGGCAACAGTTTTCGAGGCGTGCGGGTGCAGACCGTGATTCCATTCGGGAATTCCAGTACGTCGCTTTGACGGCGGGTCCGGACTGGCGCTGGGTCGCATCCGTCAACGACCAACCAACCAATCAGTCCGCAAGCGATGAGTGGGCCTGTCTGCTGGGGATTCGCGTTCCCGAGTGTGGCACCCGATATGTCCCCGAGGCGAAGAAGCTGCAAAGCCGACTGCTGGCAAAATGCACACGATCGTCCGCCGGCAGCACCTCCGCCGATCGAGTTGTCGGACGACTCATCGATTCCACCGTCCGAAGAAATCCCTACGGTTGGTCGCTCGAATCCCGTTTGGAAATCGCTCTCACACATCAACGACCGGAACTGGTCGGCGAACTCTGCGAACTGACCTGGAACACTCCCAACGTTCACGTTCGTGACCTGGCGTTGTCTTTGCTGGCCGCGGACCGAGTGAATCACGCGTCATTGACCGAGCAACTGAACGAACGCGTCAATGATCGTCGGGTGATCACCGTGCTGCCTGGGCAAGCCCACTTTGGCGTTGGCGAAGCAGATTGGCCACGTTCAATCGTGGTTCCGCGAATCAACGACGTTGTTCAGTACTTGTTTTGGAAGCACCAAGGCATGGACGCTCGTCAGCACGGGATGACCGCGATCCAAGCCGATCCGGTTTGGGGCGTTCGACTGGAATCAATCGGACGCTGAACAATGTCTTTTAAACGTTGAAGCTTTGCAACTGACTCGATCAGCTGATTCCCGACGGCCGTCGATCAAATCAGCAGCGAATCGAAGCGACGCACGAATCGCTCAGTAGCTGTCCGGCGAATCGTTGCGAAGCTTTTCGAGGCGTTGTTGTTGGTGCCACAGAATGCTTTGTGGGATCACGTTGCCTTCGTCGTCAAAGAAGCCCCGTTGTTGGGAAGTCTCGGCGATCTTGTTCTCCAGTCGCTCCACCTGCGTTTTCCATTTGGCGTACGCATCGCGGTGATCGGGAACCTGACGTGTTTGATCGACCCAAACACGATGTTGACGGTCGCGAATGAACGCGGACTCTTCCTGCATGGCTTCCGCGAGAAAGACTTCATTGCGTCGCTTGCGAGCAAGGAACTCTTTCTCGTTCTCAACGCCACGCGATGCCTTCGTCACCTCGACCGGTTTCACCTTCGACGGCGAAGCGCTGACCAAGTGAACGGTGTTTCGAAGCAACACGATGCAACCCGCGACCGATCCGATCGAAAGGGCGGCGAAGATCACCATCCTTCCAATCCAGTTCGGTTTGGCTGGTTTACGTGACTCTTTCGGAAGAAGACCTTCGGAAAGCAAACGATTTTCGGGGGACTGAGTGTTCATGACATATTCTAGGTCACGCTTGGTGACCACTAAACTTTCTTTTCCCGATACCTTCGTCCCAAAGAAAAACTCAGTTCGTCAGGATCGTCGGCAAGTTGTTCGCAATTTCTTCGAACGCACTGACCAGTTCATCGCCCGAGTCGGCGTGGTAGTGCTTGCCTTGCCCCGTCACGGCGACCTCTTGCATTGTTTGCTGGTTCGCACCGCTACCGAACGTGACTGTTTGAATGTTCAAGTTCGAAGACGCCATCATTTGGCTGGCAACCGTGTTCGGCTGCGTTCCATAGTTATGAATCCCATCGGTCATCACAACCATAGTCTTCGAAGCGTACGGCCGAGCGTTCTGGTGAGTGAACGAGGTTTTGCCCGAGTTCATTCCGTTGCCGATACCGGTCGAGCCGTTTGGCCCCAGGGATGCAACGGTGGCACGAACCGAATCAAAGTCATCGAGCAACCAACAATCCAATGTGCCGTGGCTGTTGTAGCTGGCGATCGAGACCTGTTCGTTCTGAGGCGTTTCGTCGAGAACACGTAAGAACGCATCGACCGCCATCACCAGGTCTTCCCAGGGTGTGTTGGGTGCGGGGCCAAGTTCAAAGAACTCTTCCCAAGCGTAGTCATACAAATCGTCTTGGTCATAACCGTTGTTGTAGCGAACTCGACGAATGTATTGAGGTCGGCCGTTCTTGTACTTCCATTCCAAGTCAACGATGCCTTCGTCTTCCGCTGCGATCAGGCTGTCTTCTGCCCAAGGATCCGCATCGTTGGGCCAATCGTAGGTCTTCCAATCCATCGAACCGCTGCGGTCGAGAACCAAGCTGATGTCACGGTCAACCTGCATCGCCGTCGCCGAAGCCACGGGGCTGAAATCGCCGATCGAGAATGTGTTGGGGAAGATAAACGGAACCGGTCCCATCAACGAATCACCAGTGCGTTTGCCATTGATGCGAACGGAGCTGACCGCGACCAGATTGGCGGCAACATCTGATGTCGGCACCTTCGTGAAGTAGAAACGTCCGGTTTGGCCATCCGCTTGTGCCGACACGCCGAACTCGAATTCGTTTGCGCCGTCGTCCGTGTTCAACTGGTAGGGTTCGCCCGCGACTTCGTTCATTGCAGCGGTCAAACGAGCAGCCGTTTTCGCGGCTTCGACCGTTTGCTCTTCACTGAAAGCACGACCACCAGCCCGAGCGGCGGCGTCGGTGGCGATTGCAAGTTCGGTTTTCACCAATTGCATTTGCGCCAAGTTGATGCAGAACGCGGCCAACAATGCCAGCATCGGCAACACGAATGCCATCAGCACAGTGATACCGCCACGACGAGAATCGTCGCGTTGGGTCAATGCAAATCGCACGGGAGCGGGGGAAACGAACATCGTTGGAACTCCAAAACAAAACGTTGGAAAGGAAAGCGAATAGGGTCCCCCCGGACCAGATTCAAAACGTGATTCAGTTGCTGGCTTGGAAGAAGCCGTTGTATCGTTCAGTCTGCATCGTGGCCGAGGAAGTCAACTCGACGTTCCCCAAAAACATGGGTGCAAACAGGGCGACATCGTCGAGACTCAAAC
Source organism: Rhodopirellula bahusiensis (assembly GCF_002727185.1). Taxonomy (NCBI): domain Bacteria; kingdom Pseudomonadati; phylum Planctomycetota; class Planctomycetia; order Pirellulales; family Pirellulaceae; genus Rhodopirellula; species Rhodopirellula bahusiensis. The sequence goes on along the minus strand of NZ_NIZW01000011.1, from coordinate 99,357 downwards.
TTACTGTGACAGTGACCTCTTCGGTCTCATCATTGATTGGTGTGCAGTCGACGTCGTAGCCGCTACTGAATAGCGACTGCATGATGGTTTCAGCTTCTGCGATCGCTTCCTCCGCGGTTGCACCGGGAACGATCGCGGTTCGTGCGGCGTAGTAAGCGGCGTCTTGTGCCAAGTTGCGGGCCATGTTCATGCGAGCCAATTCCATGCACATAAAAATGGTCAGCAACAACACGTTGCAAACCATCGCGAATTCCACCAACGTCGCTCCGTCACGATTGGATGCACGACGAGATGCAACGCGACAAGGTCGCGCGGGTGCTTGCGAGACGCAAACGTCGCTGCGTCGTCGGGATTTCCGCGACGTTCGTTTGTGTTTCGGTCGAGCCACTGTGGCTGCGTTTGGTTGGATCATGGAGTGGGCCTACTCTTGATTCTTGAATTCTTTACGCATCGTGATTCGATGCGATATCTGTAGGTCGTTGTACAAACCGGCTGGAGCGTACAAGTTGCCCGCCGCGGGAACGGTGACCACGATCGTGACGTGTTCCAAGGTGTCCGCGTTGCTGAACGTGCTGTTTTCGAACGCGACCGAGTCGCCTGCGTACTGAACACCGCGTTCGTCTAAGATCTCCGCCACACGAGCTCGCACGGCAGCGTCGGTTCCGCCTCGATTGATGCCGCGACGGGCACCTTCGTAGGCCGCGATCGCGACGGTTTCTTTCAAGAAAAAGATCGAGCAAAGATCAACGGTCGCGAAGGTGAATGTCAGCAAAACTGGCAAGCAAAACGCGATCTCCGCCGTCGCGGTTCCGCGACGAGGCTGATTCTGGTGACCTCCGGAACGCGCCCGGCCGGCTGTGAGAAAACCGGGACGCGTTCCTTTGGAGGTGTGATTGACAGGATTCATGATGCGGGGCTTCAAGGCGTTGACGGCCAGTGATGATTGCAAATCGGTTCTCAAGGAGGACCTCTAACGGAAACCTAGCTTTGAAAATGGACGTGGGCGTGAAAAATCTTTCAAAACCTTCTAACCTCTGCGCAGGTCCACGTTTTGTGTGCTGCTTCCCACAACTGACGGCAAAGTCCGCATGATTGATTTGACCTTTCCCTCACCTGTCGTTGATTCGATGGCAGCGACGTTGAATGCCTCGCAGGCCATTTTTCAGAATGCGCCGTCGTTGGGCTTGCTCGGGGAAATCACGCCCAATTGGTTGGCGGGTTGGATGGCAGCGTGGCTATCGTTCTCGCCTTCCGCGCAAACGCTGGTTTTGGCGTTGCTCGGTATCGTCGGCGGTGCACTGGCCAATCACATCATCCCGACGTGGTGTTGGTATCCCCGCCCGATCTCGCCCTGGGTCAATCGAGAGCGTTGGCCGCTGCTGCCAAAATTTCAATCGATCTCCGACGCGTTGCCGGCCCGAACTTGGATGGATCGCATCCCGGTGATCGGGTGGATTCGCTTGCGACGAGAATCCGAAATGTTCGGTCGTTGGTTCTGGATCCGGCCGATGCTAATCGAGTTGTCACTAGCGATCGTTTTGCCGCTCATGCAACGTGCTTACTTGGCCGGGCAATTGTTGCCCTCGGGAGTCATGCCGGCAACGATTGCCGCGTGCACAGATTGGATGGCGTTGCTGTTCTTCATTCATGCTGCGTTTCTGATTTGGTTGGTAGCGGCGACCTTCATCGACTTTGACGAACGCACAATCCCTGACTCGCTGACCATTCCCGGGACGATCGTCGCACTCATCGTCGGGACGATCACGCCGTTCGCGTTCCTTCCTGGATTGGTGGTTGCCAATTCAGTCGAGGGAATTGCACCGGTCCTGGCCAATCACCCGTACGGGCTGTCGCCGTTTTGGAGCAGCCCGAATGGCCTGTTCACTGGGCTGCTGATCTGGGCCGTGTGGTGCTTCGCTTTGGCGGATCGACGTTTCTATCTGCGTCGCGGATGGTCCAAGGCCTGGGGATACTTTTGGTTTGGATTGACCCGAAACCCATCGTCGAAGTTTCTGGTGGCGACGTGGTTGGTTGGCTCGCTCGCGATTATCTCCGTCTACCTGAGCAGTCCAATCGGATGGATCGGGCTGATCACGTCGCTCACGGGTTTGGCCGTCGGCGGAGGAGTCATCTGGGTCGTGCGATTGGTTTGTGGTTGGGCGATCCAAATGGAAGCGATGGGGTTCGGCGACGTCACGTTGATGGCCATGATCGGCGCCGTGATCGGATGGCACGGCAGCATCCTGGCGTTCTTCCTGTCTCCGATCGCTGGGCTGCTCGTTGTGATGGTGGTCTTCGTTATCAATCGAGACCCGCGAACTCCATATGGACCTTACCTGTGCGTCGGCACGTTGCTGGTCGTTTGGTTCTGGGATGACGTCTACAACGCTCGTTTTCGAACAACGCTGTTGTTGATGGGCGACGTGTTGCTTTGGATGGCGATCGTCATGCCACCGGTTTTGGCGGGAATGATGTGGGTCACGCGAAAACTAAGACTGAGATTCATCCCGGATCCGGAATGAATCTCGCTGCGAGCTTCAGAACAGCGTCAGCAAAAATCCGCCGACGAAAACGGCCAGCACCACCCAAACGGTCAAGTGCCACATCGGACGACCGCCCGCCCAATCCCTTCGATCGGTCGAATCCGGAAATTCGCGAGCCAAGAAGTCATCGTAGGATTCGTCATCCCAGTCCACGGAATACTCTTCGCCCTCGACGGCGTCCTCGTCCAGTTCATCGTCGTAGCTCGACTGCCACGAATCGTCGTCCCAATCGTTGCTCATCGAATCATCATTCTCGCTTGTCGGTCACTTTCAGGACGCAATCTCTCTGTCGCGTTTTTCGCCGTCGCGGGTTGGTCATGGACGCCGGGATTGAAAACACGTTGACACCACATTCAATTTCTTCCGCATCGCGTCATTGAACCGGGCCGGTTACCCTAACAACATGACCGATCCCATTGCATTGGTCGATCGCTTTGGTCGACGCCACGACAGCCTTCGCATCAGTATCACGGATCGTTGCAACATCCGTTGTTTCTACTGCATGCCTGAACACGATGCGGAGTTCCTGCCCCGCAGCGGCGTGTTGACGTTCGAAGAAATCGAGCGACTAGCGGGATTGTTGGTGCATCGTTGCGGCGTTCGAGACATTCGAATCACGGGCGGTGAGCCTCTGGTTCGCCGCGACTGCGTCGATTTGATTGCGATGCTGGCGAAAATCGATGGTTTGGAAGACCTATCGATGACCACCAACGGAATGCTACTCGGCGAACACGCGGCTGATCTGCGAAAAGCCGGTTTGAAGAGGCTCAACATTTCTCTGGACACATTGGACGAAGCCACCTTTGCCAAGATCACTCGCCGACCCGGTGTTGCCCGAGTCATGGAAGGAATCGACGCGGCAATCGAAGCGGGGTTTGAATCGATCAAACTCAACGCGTTGGCAATTCGCGGGATCAGCGAATCCGAACTGGTTGGATTGGTCCGTTTCGCGATCGGAAAAGGCGTCACGCTTCGCTTCATTGAATTCATGCCGCTGGACAGCGACCGAGCTTGGCAATCCGATCAGGTGCTTTCCGGAGACGCTTGCCTGAAACTTCTCTCCGATGCATTTGGCAACATCACGCCGACGGGCCGGGAAAATCCATCGGCACCGGCGGAAACGTTCACACTTTCTTGCGACGGCCGGGAGGGCACGATCGGAATCATTCGCTCGGTAACTCGTCCGTTTTGTGGCGATTGCAACCGTTTGCGATTGACCGCCGATGGTGGGCTGCGAAATTGTTTGTTCGCACAATCCGAGACGCCGCTGCGTGACGCCATGCGAAGCGGGTGCGACGACGACAAACTGATTCAAAAGATCCAGCAATGTGTGGGCGAGAAACACGCCGCACACGGCATTGATTCGGATGATTTCCGCCCTCCCGATCGTGCGATGCATGCCATCGGAGGCTAGCCTGCCGGGCCCACCCCCGAACCAACTTCGTTCGCTATAATCGCTCGCATGAACATCGCCAAACTGCTCGACAAACGACGATCGAACTGGGGCGAATTGGAACGTCTTTGCGAGGCGATGGAAGTTCGAGGACGAACGGACAAGGCTGGGCCACAGTACAAAGGGGCCGCTGGGATCGTTCGTTTTGCATCGCTGTATCGCGGTGCGTGTGCGGACTTGGCATTGGCCGACGCGTACCAATTGCCTCCCGCCACGGTGACTTACTTGCACCGTCTGGTCGCGCGTTCCCACAACCAGCTGTATCGCGCGGGCAAATTTGAACCGACCGGTTGGTTCGACATGATTTTTCGTGTCGCTCCTCGTGAGATCTACGGCGACAACTGCGTGCGAGTCGCCACGTTGGTGTTCTTTGGTTTGTTCGCGCTCTCGATGTATTTGGGCTACCAACAAACACTGTTCCCCAACTTTGCCAACGTCGTCGTCGGTGAAGCTGGCTTGGAAAACATGGAAGAGATGTACGAAATGGAACTGGTCGGCAGTCTCGACCACTACATCAGCATGTCCAGCTTCTACATCATGCATAACACAGGCATCGGGCTGAAGTGTTTTGCCTATGGAATCCTGATCATTCCGTGCCTTTACATCTTGGCCAGCAACGCGGTGACGTTGGGCACGGTTTTTGGCTACATGGCTCGAGAAGACGTGGCCAGCCGCGACAACTTCTTCGAGTTTGTGACCGCCCACGGCCCATTCGAATTGACCGCGATCGCGTTGTCCGCCGCTGCGGGTCTGCGTTTGGGGCTGGGTCTCTTCGCAACCAACGGGCTCAGTCGCGTGGACTCCGTCCGCCGGTCCGCCGTCCGTGCGGTTCCAGTGATCTCGGCCGCAGCGACACTCTTCGTCCTCGCGGCATTCACGGAAGGCTTTATTTCTCCCAGCCCACTGGCGTACACCTTCAAAGCGGCTTGGTCGGTGATGTCCTCCAGCATGATCAGTTTTTACTTCGTGGTGCTAGGCTTCCCCGGCAATCGAGACCATCGCTCTCTTCGAGGAACATTCGACACAATTCTGGATGACCGTGACGGTTCCGATTCGCCCCAACAAGCCGACCTGAATGGTGGCGAAGGCGCGAACGTCCGTGCAGCTTGATCGCACTCATATCGCTATCCGAGTCCGTTCGCTTTCGGAGATCGGTGACCTGGCCCTGTTGATGATCCGTCGTTATCCGGTGGCGGTGACGCGTGCGTTCTTCGCCGGAGCCCTACCTTGGATTGTGATCAACGCTGTCTTGCTGTCGTTCCTGCCTCTGCGAATTGCGGCCGACGAATTCTTCACCGAAGATTCCATGTCGGATTTGATCCGATACTCGAGCTGGATGATGGTGCTCGTCGTCCTGCAGACTCCGTTGGCGGGCGCGTTCTCAACGTACTATTTGGGCCAAGCCGTATTCGAACAGAAACCGACATTGCGACACACTTTCGCGGAAGTCTGGAAGCTTCGCTGGCCGCTGCTTTGGGTGCTTGGGTTCAAGCGACTTGCCATTCCAACGACATTGTTTCTGTTGTTCCGGATCGACACCGACGCGGATGTATTCGTCGATTTCATGCTCCCATGGATGATCGTGATCCTCGCCGCTGTGATTCGAAGCAATCGTCCGTTCGTCCCCGAAATGCTTGTTCTGGAACGTTGCCCACTTCGTTCGACTTCACCGCACGTCATCACGCTTGGGCGGCGATCCAAGGGATTGCACAGCCCCATGGCCAGCGAACTGGGCGGACGTTTCCTCACCGTCGCGGGAACCTCGCTCGTCTTAGTTGGCTCCGTCTACTATTCGATGATTTGGATGCGCGGAATCGCCTCGTCAAACTGGTCCACCGATCTGGTCGCCATGGTCATCTTCTTCCCACTGGCCCTGTGGATCGTCGCAGCGTTCAGCGTCGTCGTTCGATTGCTCGGTTACTTGGACGCTCGAATTCGCTTGGAAGGTTGGGAAGTGGAATTGGCGATCCGCGCCGAAGCCATCCGCCAATTCGGCGAAGATGCCATGACCGGACAGAACATATCTTCTCGTGGGCAGGGTTCTGCTCAAACCAAAACGCCATCCCAAACGCCGGCACCGAGCACTCAATCGTCGGAAACAGAAGAAGCCATTTTGGTGCCGGACAACGACCCGGACGCCAGCGCGGCCTCAGTCGAAATCGAGGTTCGTCCATGATGAATCGACTTCGCTCGCCACGGCCCGCACGAGCAATCCTGTTTTGCTTCGTTGTCCCGTTTCTAGTCGGAATCGTTCCGGCTCCATCACTTGCAGCTGATTCCAGCAAAGAGGCGAACCTTGCGTCGCCGGTCGAAGGTTCCGTTTGGTTTGACGAAGACGCCGGTGAACTCGTCCCAGTCGAAGTCGACGACCAGCAAAGTGAAAACGAAAACCGAGACAGCCGATGGACCGCGGTCAGGTCCAACAAGTCCCGCACCGCACCAGCTGCTCCAGCTGCCGCGACAAACACGGGGTTTTCCTTCGCCCGACTATTCGGATGGTTGATGCTCGGCACCTTGCTGGTGGGACTGGTGACCTTGCTTGCCTGGGTGTTCACCAACAGTGACTTCGACTTCACTCCTGGTAGCGTCGAACAGTCGCTGCTGACCGGAGAACAACTCGATCGCCAGACCCGTCAACGCATGGAGCACTTGCCCGAAGCTTTGCGGGATACAAGCGTGAACCCGCGTGCCCAAGCCGAACGGTTGATGCAAGCGGGCCAGTACAACGAAGCAGTCATCTATCTGTACGGCCACCAACTTCTGTTGCTCGATCGAGTCCACTGGTTGCGATTGGCTCGCGGTAAAACGAACAGCCGCTACGTCCGAGAAACAGTGCGTTCGCAGCCCGATTCCGGTCAACGGTTGCAACAAACCGTGGCGGCGTTTGAACGTGCGTACTTCGGTCGACACGATCTTTCTCAAGCCGAATTCATACGACTTTGGCAATCCAACGCGAAGCTCGAACAAGACATCCAGTCAGCCGATTCCGTTCGCAAACCGGGGGCAGCATGAACGTTCCCTCTCCAAACGCGTTCTCCAGACCGACATCCGCGGATGCTTCCAAGATTGCATCCTCGCGGTCTGACTTAGTGCGTGGTGTTGCGAACAAGCTGAGCGTCGCGTTGCTTTTGCTTTGCGTCTCGCTATCTTCCGGCTGCAATCGCCTGTACACGGCCTACGGCAAAACCGATGGAACGATCGGCAAGAAGAGCCTCAACGGCTTCGGTGCGTTTCGCAAAGCACTGACGGACGACGTTGGCGAAACCGAACGTGCTGAGTTGGGCGAAGGTTGGGGCGAAGCCGAACTGCGTTCTCGCAATCTGACGCGTTTGTCTTCGCGAGCCTACCAACACGATGCGATTGTTTGGGTCCCCACCGCCTGGCCACCCGCGAACCCGGTCGAGATCTCCGATTGGATGACCAAGTGGTTGCGGAGCGGCAACCGCACCGTCGTGTTTATTGTTCCAGATGAAGGCAGCACGGAAGCCTACTGGCGAGAGGCTTCGAAGTTGGCACCTCCGGAACAACGTTTGGAGTATCGCCGTCGATTGGCACAACAGATTAACCTGCGTTTGCTGGAGGACGTTCGCCGCGACGACATCACGGTCGGAAAGTACTTCACCGCTCGCAGTTTGTCGGCACGTCAGAACATCGATGATCGTCGAATCGTTTCCTACGATTTGGACGACTTCGACTCCTCTCGCGATGTGGCAGCGAGTTCGATCTTTTCCAACGTCAACGTCGCGGTGACGACTCCGTCCGAAGATGATTCGATCGAAGAAGCCGTCGAGGAGGCCCCCGAAGACGAAGAGCAAAACGACGAATCGGAACTCGATGCCATTTTTGACGAATCTGAAACGGACGATGACTCTGCCGAAGAAGATGTCGCGGAGGAAGACTCCGCCGACGCGCAAGCCGAACCGCCCAGGAGCAGTCGGCCCTCCCATCAATTTGAATCGTTGGCAAAAAGTGATGGTGTCACCACGCTCGCCCGCATCACGCATCCCAAGTGGAAAGACTCACGGATATTGGTGGTCGCCGGCGGCGGGATGTTGACCAACTTCGCAATGACTGACCAACCGGCGATCGCAATGGCGGAGCAAATTCGCAACGAGATTCTGTCGACGGCCGAAGTGGGCAAAGACGAACGAGTGAGCTTTGGCTTTCTTTCCAGCGACCAATATTTTGTCGCGATATCGGATGCGGAACCGGGTGCCCCGTCGCCAACCGGAATGGAGATGCTGACGACTTGGCCGATCAGCCTCATCACACTGCACGCTTTGTTCTTGGGTGTGGTGATGTGTTTGATGTTGTTGCCCACTTTTGGACGCGCTCGACAAGTCGTCTATCATCGATCCACGCACTTTGGAAATCACCTCAGCGCGATGGCGATTCTGATGCGTCGAGCCGGTGGGATGGACTTCGCCAAAGAAAAGATCAACCATTACATGCGAGTCGTTCGCGGCGAACCAGATTTGTTTGTCGTCCAAGACAAGCCTCCAATCGCCACCAACAACACGACCGCCAAGCAAGCGGATAAGCCTGACACCAGTTCTGGTTCGAGCGAGCCACCAACCTCGACCGGTTCGTCGACCGAACCCGATTCAACCGCCACGCCTGATCCGTCGACGTCCTCCAGTCCAACCTCCGGCGCACACGTCGCCACATCGTCACTTGACCCGCCAGTTCCTAACGAGCCTGCTGAGAAGTCGCCTTGAACGATTCTTCCTTGCCACCGATCTTGCCCGAAGACAACTCCGGTCCCGGCAACCCTGGCACCGACAACCCTTCGGCCAACCCGCCCGGTGCTCCGCCATCACCTCCGGAAATGTCTGCGCCGGCGGACCCAGCGTCACACATCGCGGTTCCTGAAGTCGCGACTCAACAGGCACCTCCGGTCTCACCCGAATTCGCCAAGATCAAACAACTGTTCGAATTGATCCAAGCCGAAGTCGCGAAGCTGTATGTCGGACAAGACGAACTGGTCCTCGGAACATTGACCGCTTTGTTCTCGGGAGGACACGTGTTGATCGAGTCGGTCCCTGGTTTGGGCAAAACCCTGTTCGTCCGAACGCTCGGGCGGATCTTGGGATGCGAGTTTGGACGCATCCAGTTCACCGCCGACTTGATGCCATCGGACATCACCGGTGCACCCGTTTTCGACATGCAAACGAGTGAATTCCGATTCCGCGCCGGGCCTGTGTTCACGCAGTTGTTGCTGGCGGACGAAATCAACCGATCGCCGGCCAAGACACACGCGGCGTTGCTCGAGATAATGCAGGAGTATCGCGTCACGATTGATGGGACCAGCCATCCGGTTCCCAAACCGTTCCTGGTTCTGGCAACACAGAACCCACTCGAAAGCGAAGGCACATACAACTTGCCCGAGGCTCAACTGGACCGCTTCATGTTCAAGTTGATGGTCGACTACCCGTCGGCGGTCGAAGAAGCCGAGATCCTGAAGATGCACTCGAAGCAAATCGACTTCGGCCATCGGTTGGAAACCGAGATCCAACCGATCACCAATCCCGAGATAGTCCAAAAAGTCATTGCGACGTGCAGCAACGTTCGCGTGGAAGATCGTTTGGTCGAATACATCAACTCGCTGATTCGAGCGACCCGGTCCTGGCCAGCGTTTCACATCGGCGCGTCGCCGCGAGCAGGAATTGCGTTGATGCAATCTGCACGCACCATCGCCGCCTTTGCCGGCCGAGATTTCGCGGTTCCGGACGACGTGATGGAGATCATCCTCCCCGTTTTGCGGCACCGAGTCTCGTTGACCGCGGAGGCTGAAATTGAGGGTCGCAGCGTTGATGACGAATTGCGGGCCATGATTCGAGGAATCGAAGTCCCGCGGAACTGAAAGTTGGTCATTCCCCCTTGCGAGAAACCAGACCAGCCGATATTTTCACGCCCTCGCGAGCGACGCGAAAGCGATTCGCCGCTGACGAATTGAAGAAGCACCCCTAGCTCAATTGGATAGAGCATCGGTCTACGAAACCGAAGGTTACTGGTTCGAATCCAGTGGGGTGTACTGCACTTACGTCAAATGGCCCTCTCGACTGTACCCAGGTACAACTGTTTGGGCTTTTTTCATTTGTTGTCTTCAGATTCGGATGCTTCGTTCCGCAAGGTGCGGCGGAGGGTCTCTGCATCTTTCTGAACATCGCCCGGTGCGTAGTGCCTGCGGGTGGTCTCCCAGGATGAGTGCCTCATCACTCGACAGATCACTAGCGGTGGTACTCCGGCATTTCGAAGTCGATCCCCGCAGGACCGTCTTAGGTCGTGTGCCGAGGCGAACTTGATCTCAACTCCGGTTGTGGGATTTGCCGGTGCAACCTCTACCTTGGCTCGTTGCCCGATTCGGCTAATTACTTTGCCTACCCACTCAGCGTCGGGCCGTTGGTGTCGTACCTTCCGACCAAGTTTCAGGTGCAAGGAGAGGGGATCAAAAACCCAACCCGTTCGATCCTTCTCGCGAACCTGCACTAGCAGTCTCTCAAAAGCAGGAAGTAGCGGAATATCTTCTTCGGTATCGTTCTTCTGCATTGGGGCTGGGATCTCCAACACTGGTAATTTGCCCTCCGTCCATTTCGGCCGAATGGTCCCAGGCTGATCCCAAGAAACGTGCATCAGCTCATCGATTCGCAGTGCTGATTCCCAAAGGCCATGAAGAATGAACTTCCATGAGTCGGCCGCTTCATCACCCACCTCAGCCGCGGTGCAATCCAGCATTTTCTTAAACTCGGCCTCTGTGATAGGCCTTCCTTTCATTGCTGAGTTCTTGGACACCTTGATCCGGGGGCGTTTGGGCCGATCCACCAGCCAGTCTTGGTCGTACGCCCAGTTCAGGGCTGACACGATACTCTTCATGTAACCACGAACGGTGTGCGGTGACCGCGGCTTCCTCCGTCGACTGTGCTCGCCTGCCAAAAGTCCGGATTGAAGCCGTTGTAGTGAAGCAGGCTTGGCCATCTCTCCGAGTGTCTTGGGCTTGATGATCTTGGTTGCAATATCCAATCTGCTTTCGGCATCTTTCGCGGAACTATCCCGGACTGATTTCAGGTGAAGTTGACTGTAGTCTTCTCTGAATTCTTCCCACGTCATCCCTGGACCTCGGACTTTGTTCTGGTTCGATCGTACGGAGATCCCAAGCAAGAGCTTTGCTTCGATCTCGTTCTTCAGTTGTTCCGCTTCTTTCATGTCCTGGCTTCCAACAGAAAGTCGAACTTCCCGTTTTTCAGTAGGACAAAAGTACCGAACTTGAAGAGGACGGTTTTTGGGTGCTGCAATCCGAACCTTGGGAGCTCTTTTGTGGTTGGCTACTTGCTTTTTTTTTGCCATCACTTAGCCTCCTGTGCAGCGGTCGAAGTAGAGTCAACCTGTCCGCGTGAAGCGTTGGGGGCGGAGTTGACAACGTAATCGATCCAGTCACTCCCGAGTATGAATCCCTGCTTGTGTAGGTAGTGAACCTTGAGCCCTGCACGGCGGGCGGTACGCAGGGTGGCATCAGCTACCCCGAGCCGCCGCTTGAACGCAGTAAGCGTGTACAGTTCTTCCGGGTTGATGACGCCGAGAATGGAGTTGTCTGTCGTCTTCATGGGGTGAATACCGTTATTTAATGGGATGTTGGCCTTACACCCTTTGCCTGGCTATTCACTTCTACCCGACTAAACCGCTGTTTTGCTCTCGCACTCCAAGCGACAGTTCATCGATCCCGCGGTTTGCTCTATTCAGATTTGTTGCTGACTGAATATTCAGCGTGGCTACATCAACGGCTCATCTCACTTTCGATCAAAGCTGACAATTCATTTTGGACTCGGCTGACCATGTTGTCCAAAATGTCTGCGAATCCAGGTAAGCCGGGACCAGCAGCCACCATTTCGAGGTATTGGTTCCAGCCACCTTCAGGAAAAAGTCTTTCTGCTGCTCTGTGGACTCGGGACAGGAGTGCTTTTCTCTCTTTTCCCTCCTTAGGGTCAGTAACCCAGGCCAGTTCAATTGCCATCTGAGCCTGCGTAAGCGGTTCGGCTATCTGCTGGTAAACGTGAAGACGCCGAACTTCCTTGATTAAATCGAGTTCATCATTTTTCAAACGGAGATTGCGTTTGGCGGAGGGTCGACGTGACTTTATTTGTTTGGGAGCTACCGGTCCGGGCTGGTCGAGTTGAAACAAAACGATATCTACCGCAGCGAGCGATGCCTTGATAAAGCCTCCGCAAATGGGATCGCCGAGAAGGTAAGCGACGATCATAGCTGGAACATTGCCCTCCTCCCGCTCAATTAGCTGCGGCCAAGCGTTTGGTGTACTCACTCCTTGGACGCAAAGTATTGCATCTCGTGGATCGAACGCATACGACCCCGGCCAGTCATTCCACGCGGTATAGCTCCGTCCGTCCACGCTCCCGGAACACTCAACCTCTGCTTGCAGGTACCATGCTTCGAACTTCCACGCCAAGTGGTAAACCAGCCCGCTCCACAAGACCAGATCACGCTCTGCTTGGCCCATACCAAGCGGAACCGCGAGTTTAGGAAGGTACGGTTCAGGTATATTTCTCACCGAGGAGAAAATTCCAATCAGAGACTTGCGAAGTGCCTCGACTTCTTCATTGCCGCCCCAGAACATGTGAGCGTGCAACTGGCAGCCCGGTGATGGGATCTCGATCGTCCTATCCAGCCGGTCGCTCATGCAGGCCGGCTCCAAGCCGCTAATTGCCTGAGTCAGGTCTGAGGCAGCATGATCTAACGACAGGACGATCGCATGGAAAATCTCATTTCCAGATTCGTACTGTGTCACAAGCTTGCTCTTGAGATCCAAAAACGGCCGTTTCCATTCAGTCATCGCCAATTTTCCACGAGAAGTCCCAAATCCCCGGCAGGCTATCGATGCCTGCAGACGCCCAGGATAGCAAGAATGCGACGGGCTGGAGTGACGTCGAATTTTAGAAACGACGCACGCTTTCAACAGGCGGATGCCGCCGGAGGCTAGTCGGCAACTTTGTTCTCGCCTGCAGTGGAAACTGAGCGTTTCAGCATTTCCAAAAACTGGGTTAGTGACTCAGCAAATGCTTCGCCGTCTTCAATAAGACGCTCGGTGGCGTCCTGAAAGGACTCTTTGTCATTCGCTGCTTGTGGCTCACACTCAGGATTCAGAACAGCGTTTTCTGCAAGCGAAAACTTGAAGCCCGGACGGATTCGGTAGGCTCGGAATTTCTCGTCGAAATACCAGGGGACCCCGGCCATGCTGAGTGTAGACAACATTCGGTGAATAGTTCGCTGGGAACATTCGAGTTCCTCGGCCAATCCCTTGGCGTCCCACCGTCCCCGACCAGAAATCAGGTGCAGCACCTTCATCAGATTGGCTAGTCGAGCACACTGACGTGCTCGCCTTTCGGCGTCACTCCGTTCTCTTGGTTGCTCGTCTAGGTTTGCTTTCTTTGCCATCCCGTTTCCGTCGATCACATTCCCCAATTTGGACGTCGTGATCTTCCCCGGGGACGTCGCAAACGGTGGGTCACACCCTCTGGCCAACTGTTGGCATTCTGTTTGGCCCGGCTTTTGTTGGTCTTGAAGCACTCTTGTGACGCAGGACCAATTGCACTGTGACCCGCAGTTGGCGTTGGGAGGTGTGACAATCTGGAGCTAACGGAACCCGCGTCTTGTTATTGCAGGTTCGTAACCCGCAAGCCTCCACTGGAAGTGCAATGAGTCTGTTTGATGGCTGCCCTGAAATTGTTGATCGACACTTGCGAATCACGGATGAGTGGGCTGGAATCAAGCCTCGCTACATGTCTCCTACTTCGCTGCTCCAAATGGAGGAAGAAAATCTTCCAGACGGTCGAGAACTTGCTTGTGATCTTTTCGGTCAGATGATGCGGAATTGGGGAGCAGCGGGATGTCCTTCAACAAGTTCAAGACAGAACTGGCGATTCACAAAGAACGTCAAGTTCGATGACAAGGAACGTGGACCGGAAGTACCACTGGAGCGAACCATCTCCCGAATGACGGGAGAAGACTGGGCGAATCAAATTCCAGTTGACTCTGGTCTGCTTGGGAAGAGTGGCAAGACCTTAGACCTCGCTGGTCTTGATGGTAACGTACTTGATTTGGTTGAGTTAAAGGTCGATTCCAATACGCCGCTGTCGGCTGCAATTCAGGTTCTGATTTACGGGCTGACCAACGTATTCTTTCAAGTCAACCGTGATCGTCTGTTGCCAAAGGGATTGGAAAGCAAATCACTTGATCCCAAACAACTTCAGCTTCACGTGCTTGCTCCGGTCTCATTTTACTTTCGTTTTGAGAAAAAGAGTTCGTGGCTACAGGCGTTTGAAAAAGCGATGTGTGAAGGTGTCATCGAGTTCTCTAACCAGTTTCAGTGTGCAGATTACCCTCGCGTCGTTCACTTCGGTTTCTTGGGTTTCCCGACTGATTTTTCTTGGGATCAATCCCGTCACAACGATGAAACTTACCGGTCGGCAGTCAAGAACGCTTTTGACCAACGAAGCCAGTATTACTCTTGATCTATTGGTGCCCGGCTTCTGTTTCGATCGGTTGGTTGGTGCCTGCAATTCTGAACCACCCCTGGCCCAGCCTTGTCAGCCTCCCGTGGTATTAGTGTTGGCTTCCCAATTTCACGAGGTTGTTGATGTTGAAGAAGAAGTGGCAAAGCCCTTGGCTGATCGGTGTCAATTCAGCTATCCGAACTGCTGTGGTGACCAGTCATCAGCACCATCGCCATCACTTGGCTTTGGAGAGAGGGCTGCCTTTCGGCGGTGCCTATTACTGGATTCCAGTCCCGGATGGAGCATGGACGGTTTTGGTTTTTCCCAACGCCTTTTATGAGGGTGGCGAAGCCGGTCACGTTGAGATCTGGGAAGAAGTGATCCGCATTCTTACAGGGCTGCATCACCTCAAGGGGAATGAACTAATCGAGCAGATTGGGAATTGTCCCTACGGGTTGCCTCGTGGCCGCGTTGTTCAGATGGGTAGTGGAAATTGGGGTGTAGCTCATGGCGGTGATCACCCTGTTGGAACTGATCTTGAATCAACAGTTTGTGAAGCGTTTTGTTTGACTGAAATTCAACCGAGGTTCTTCTTCGATGAACACGAACAAATGCTGCCTGGGGACCAAAGTCTTGTCGAGTCTTCACTACTCTCTAGTAGCGATTAGTGGAGGCCCGAAGCCTAACTGCAACACCACTCGATCACCTGCCTTGGTCGATCCAGCAAACCTAGATCTTGATTGATTCTCCGTCCGTCGCAATTGTCACATTCTCGAAATGCTCTTTAAACGTCTCAGGTTCAAAGCTGTGGATAGGGATAATTGTCTTCGCGTTCATCGCTTTAGTGAACGTCACGATGTCCGATGACAGGGCGTGCCCGCTGGTGTGAGCGTGGGTAAATTTGCCATCACTTTCAGCGAGAGCGTTCTTTACGTCCCGCCAATCAGGACGTTCGCTGTACCCGTGCCATGTTGAGTAAAGGCAATGTGTTTGAGAAGGAAGACTTCCATCGAAGTCAACCAACATGCTTGCTCGAAAAACCATGACGTACTTTTCGGGTTCGTCCAAGATTTCAATCATGTCGATTTCCGAGTCTCGGAATATTTCGTTCGCCCGGTTGGTTCCCCGACGCTCGATTTTCTCTTTCAAGTTGCCGGGGAAGTAGACCCGTCCATGACCCGTTTTGAGCGGGTTCTCAATCTTAGCGTCTGCACTGATGAGATGAAGAACGAAGGCCGTGTACGCGTCGGCTACAAACGTTCGGTTGTTCTGCTGGGCAGCCCGAATAAAGGCTCTTAGCCGATCGATGTTCTGCGGTGAAAACGATGCCAAAACCAATCCAATTGAGTTTTCGACCTGCCGACCAATTTGAATTCCAAGTTGTTCCTCAGTGACATTGTTTCCATCTTCGAAACCGAAGTGAGTTCCCTCCACGATCAGGGCATCTAGACTCGTGTTGCCAAGTGCTTCGATGATTTGTTTGTGTTCGTCTGGCCGTCTTCCGTGAAGCCGCAAATCTCCAGTGTAGAGAATTCGCTTTCCATCGGCTTCAACCAGAAACGAGAGGCAGCCGTGGATGGAATGGTCCACCGGAAAGGCAGTCACGGTGATGTCACCTATCGTGATAGCTTGCCGTGGCTTCACTTCCTTAAAACGATCCCTGGGAAGCTGTTGTTGATTCGCGTACACACCTCCCGCCAGCATCATTTTGCTGGTTCCCTTGCTCGCGTAGACAGGGATGAAAGGGTTCGTGTGTTTGAGCAAACCAACGTGATCAAGATGGGCATGTGACAGAAATATGGCATCTGGCCGGCCATCCCCATCGAAGAGCCCGAGAACCTTGGGAATGATTCCTTGGACTTGAAGTTCTTCGGTCGTCAGCCGGCCCAAGGTGAACCCGTCGTGCGTCTGTCCATGCTCGTCGAACAGAGGCATCCCAACGTCAAGGATGATCCTTGTTTCGCCAGCCTGAACCTCGATGCAGTTCCCCCCGACTTCTTTACTTCCCCGGAAGATGGTCAATTGCATTGGCTGTTTTAGCTCATGGTTTTAGTGTTGCGAATGAATTTCGAGAAAAGCCTGTCGCTCATCAACTACGACCTTTCTCTTCCAAGTAGTACAGAAAACAAAAAACCAAGATCAGATCAACAATGCCGATTGCCCAAAGAGCAACTGAGTTTCCTGGTGCCAATTCAAAGTACCAACTAAAAGGAGCGACAATGATACAAGCGGGCAGGCCGAAAGGTACCATCAGGAGTAAGACCGCGTACCAGAAGAATCCGTAGGAAGCAGCGTCGGGACGGTTTGGTGGGAGATTGCTCATTGATCATTTTGCCTCGTCAGCGAATTGAGTTCATCGGAAGAAAGAAGTTTCCGAGGTTGCGGTGATACGTCTCGTTTGTCCTCGTAGAGGAATGGTTCAACACCGCACGGTTCACCATCATTCGTACTTAGCCAGTCTTGAATCTCCGAAACGCGTTCGAGGAAAGCTGCTTGAGTCTTCCAAGGGCGAGAAGCAGTTGGTAGTGGTTCATGTCCCTCGTAGATCTTCGCCAGCATGGTGTTGTCAACAATCTTCATAACCCGGATGAAGTTCTCGATTGCACCATTGCTGAGTCCGAGATCTCGGAATTTTGTTTCTGCCGTCCTCTCAATCGGCTCGTTGAAGTTGAGCGTTTCAAACAGGAGACGTTTTGTGAAACAAGCTTCGTCGTACGTCAAAGGTGATTGGTGATCCATCGTTTTGCGGAAACTGAGAAGCGTGTGACTGCTGAACTATCTACCCGAATGAACCGACCAAGTTGGGTCAGGTCTGCCTTGGCACTATCAAGTTCATTTCAACACCTTTTTGTAAGGAACCAATAATCTTGGTTCGCAGTTCTTCCGGCCCGACAATCTTGACCTTCCCTGTCCACCCGAGAATCCACCTTTGAATTTCTTCGAGTCCATCGACCGTGAATTTCAATGTCAAGCTTCCATCGCGGTGCTTTTTCGTTGTCTGCGTGTGGTGCCAGTTAGTTTCCAAAACCACCCCAGCAACTGAGGCGTCGAATCGAAGTTCCACGTCGCAACTCTTCGCCCCACGCAAAACAGACCATGCGTTTCCGAGATATTTCCGTAGATCAAAGTCCTTCGGTCGGTCAGCGATGGCTTCGGTTTGCCGTAGACTTATGAACCGGGCAGCTCGAAAAGTCTTGGGTTCCGTCTCGCCTTCGATGTGACCAATGACGTACCACGCCTGTTTGACCAAACACAGCCGGTAAGGATGAATCGTCAGTTTGACTGGTGAGTCTTCGTAGGGTGATTCGTAAACTCCTTTGACTTGATTCGATCCCAGCAAGGCAAGTTGGATTGTTTTCAGGATCTCCCCGTGCTTGCTGTGGTCCGCGAGTTTCAAATCGAACACCTCCACCAAGCTCATGGCGTCAGCGATGATCTGTTTGGTTTCATCCTTTGAGGTAGAAGCTAACCGAGTGGTCGTGGGTGAAGCCCCAAGTCCGATATCGAGACCAGGTGCCTTACTGATGGCGGTTGCGACTGCTTGCCCAAGAGCCTCTTCGTTCGTGAGCATCAGGGTTGGGAATCGGTAGTCTGACCGCACCCGATAACACTGCTCCTCTTCACTGAAGTAAAAAGGCACTCCACAGAATTCGAGTACGTTCAGGTCTCTGTGGACGGTCCGATTCGAACACCCCAGTTCTTTCGCAATCGCACTCACGTTCCATCGGCCTCGTGACTGAATCAGATTCAGGACATGAAGAACCCTGGCGATACGCAGGCTCTGTCGAACTCGCCGATCTCCGTCCGGTCGTTCTGGGATGTTCTTCTTCGGTCCCGTTTTCTTTGCCATCGTGATTTTTGGTTCCGGTGCTTTTGGGGTTTACCCATTGGATCAAGGATGACGGACAGAGGTGGGTCACGCCCAAAATTTCATGCGAGCGGGAGTGATTGAGGTTTCTGAATCGAACGTGGGCGTTTACTCCGAATTTGTTTCGTCTTTAATTCGAGATATTCGCCGATTTGGCACGAGATTCTTCTTTCGGCCCCTGTCATAAATCGAGCATTTTTTTCCAAGATTTCCGTGATCCCGAGGTAGTTCGATGCTCCGATCACAGGCCCCTCGGGAAGCTCGATAAGTTCGCTTCCCGAGGGAATGGACTGAATCAATCGTGTTCGGTCCCTGTATAGGTCCACTAGCGGATGTCCCAATTTTGGTGCCAATAGAATCAGCCCAAACCTTCTTCGTTCACCGTGGAATAGTTCCCCTTCTCGGAACCAGCCCGCCTGATGAAGTCCGACCCTGAGGTTGCGAATGAGCTGGTCTGATGGAAAGGCTTCCGCTCCGTTGGTTCGGCTGGTCGTCCTTGACACGTCCGATCCGAGTTTCATCTCGATGAAGATAGTTGTCGCCGGATTCTCCCATCGGATTTCAACGTCCACTTCCGTATTCCCCTCACGCCAGGGGAGCAGTTCCGGTGGAAAGGTCGGTTGTCGGGACCAGAGTTTGATCTCGAGGTTTCGATAGATTTGCTGCCGGTACTCGTTGGTGCCGAGTGATCGGTTGAGGAAGTCAGGAAGCCACCAGCGTGGGTCGATGAGTTGGAGCTTTCCGAAGAGTTCCCCTGTCACGACATCTTCGCTTGTTTCTCGAACGTTGAGCGGGCAGTGAACTGTTCCTCGCTCGGCCAAGTCACAAAGGCATCCCGCCTTTTTTCCAAGTTCAACCAGCACAGACCACCTCACGTTCCGCATGGGCTTCTTGCTCTTGCTTGATCGTGGAGCTACTTGATTTCCACTGACGGCATTCTTCCCGAAAGGGACACCCCGAACAGTTCATTGGGTTCTCGATGGGATAGAAGATCTGATTCTCGACTGCCTTTTCAACATTCTTTGCCACATCTCCGAGTCGGTCCAAATCCTCCTGGGATCTCGATGTTTTCAGCCTCTGAATCTTCGGAGTGTTCGTTTTCGTGAAAACCACGAACTCAACGGACACCCATCGGTCCATCGTTGACAGGGCTGACTGCGTGTAGCAATTCGGCTGGAGCGAGCTTTCCACGTCAAAGTTGGAGTACGCTTTTGCCGCTGTCTTGAACTCGGTGACCTTGGTTTGCTCAGGTGTGCCAGAGATCAGATCGCACGTCGCGGCCAAGGGGCGTTCCAGAATATTGCCGCTGCTGTCGCACAATGGAACCAAGACTCGCTCCTCGACGGCAATGATGTTGGCTGGTGGTGTTTCTCTGGAGTACAGTTCCATCAGGGCTTGGCCTTTTCCGATCAAGTCCGAAGCCGATTCTTTTGCCTTGAACGAGACCTGCTGGCGTTCGGTCCGAACTTTCCATGAACCCATGAAGTCGGATTTCAGATTCTGTTCCGATGCTTCGCGGCCCAATTTGATTCGTTGGTGATGAACAGCCAGAGCATCGTGGATGGCTGAACCAAACACGAGGCTGCTGCTGACGGACCTTCGAGAGATTTTGGCAATTCGCTCGAAGTAGAATTGCAGTGGGCATCGTCGATACTGACTAATCGAACTGAAGCTCCAGTGCGGACGCTTGATGGGTGTCATGGATGATCTCAGCGAATGAAGAGTGAGCGAAGCGTCTAACGAGAGTTCTTGCTGTTTGCCGGCATGAACTGGTCAATCACGCTGCCTGCCTCACGGCGGGTCATGTCATAGAGATCGGTATCACGACCGATGATGGTTTTTGCCTTCTGCTCCAACTGAGGTTTCGTGAGGCCTTCTCGCTTCCCGAGCGTCAGCAGAAACTGAATCTGCTTGTTGGTTGCCGGTGGATGGAATGGCTCGTCCGCATGGGCAGCGTTACCGTTGATCCGATTGACGTGTCCTGTGCCGTCGGGGCTCGGCGTCGTCTTTTTTTGCGGGGGTGCCTGTTGACGTGACGACTGATGACCGTTGGTGGCGGGACGTGCCTCGATCACACCCTCTTCTTGGTATCGCCCGATCTGGACCCGGAGAGATTCTTCCGCCACATCGTAGTATTTCTTAATCTCCTCGATCACGAATTCCGGATCGTTCACCGGGGCTCCGATTTCGCCTTCCAGGTTTATGCTGAACCCAGTGCTGTTGAAATCCTTGGATACCTTCCGGCTCATCCCGACGTTGACTTTCAGCATCAAAGTGCCTCGTGTTTTGAGTAAGTGACAACCTAATTACCCAAATGAAGTCATCGTCGCGTTAGTTGACGTGCCGCCCATCTTCTGTGACTTGCCATCGTTTCTTGGTTGCTGGTTCGTAGGCGGTTAGAACACCTCCAAATCCACATCCGGTGTCGATGCACACACAGGTTCCGAAGTTTCGGATTTCTTCACCTGCTGCGTGTCCCACAACTAAACTTTTCCCGGTTCGATGATTGCAGATTTCCATTTCGTCTACGCCGGTCCATCGAAGCACTGATGAAAGTTGGTCGTTCATCGGCGTGTGACTGCATGCATTGGCATGGGTGAAGATAAAGTTCGATGTTTCGTGGTAGTCACGACACGATTCCAGGAACTCCCAATGTGCATCAGGGATGGCATCCAATTTCTGACTCCGGTAGGACTGGACAGTCTCTTTACCGCCACTCATCACGAACCGATCGAAGGCGTACTGATCTTTTCGAGCATCCAAAAGCATTTCATCGTGGTTGCCCAGGATGGAGATCAACTGACATCGATCCTGTAGCTCGATTAGCTGTTCGATGACTCCCTCAGAACCGGGACCGCGATTGACGTAGTCGCCCAGAGTGATGATTTCATCCTTGGCCGATGGATTAATCGCCCGGATCAACGAGTCAAGGGCGTTGGAGTGGCCGTGAATGTCGCCGATCGCGATGAGTCGGCCTTGGTAGTTCTGGACTCTCTTAGGAGTCGGAGTGCTGGGTGAGCTCATCCAAGAAAACTTAGCGAATCCGCCTGCCAACCCTGGGACTCGTCGGCAAGAGATTTACGGAATAGTGCCAATGCTGCTATTCTTCTTAGCCGATCCTATCTAACCGTTTGCTCAATTCCAGCAGAGGCCACGACCATGAGGAAGAATCCAGAGGTGATTCTCTACGATTCTCTTTGCCGAGATCAGCGACATGTGCTTGATTCCGTTCGCGAGTCGATTGATCGGCTTGTAGCCTCGATCGACAAAGTGAGGAGCGATCATGCGGGATCACGCATTCTTCCAGAACACTACGATTTTGGCCTGCTATCTGAACCATTCACCGCTCAGGTCTTTGGAATGCTGATGAGGGACCATCTCACAGCTTGCGGGTGGACCAAGCAGGGAAGTCGTGTAAACGGGAAAATCGTTACTTGGTACCACCGAGTAGAAGCGTAAGAAACAAGCTCATTTAAACCGCCAGATCAAGTGCCTCGTCCCAAGCCTTCGCCTTCAGCGAGGCACCGCTACCGAACCAAGCTGATTCCAACCGGCTCGACGCTCGATCACGATCTGTCTTTCCCCGTGTGGTTCGGTGATGGTCGACAAACTCGGTCACCGCATTGAAGGCTGCCCAAGTAGTCAGCTTGGTTTCAGGGATGTTCTGCCCTCTTCCCTCCTCGAAAAGTTTGAACAATTCCGACCGTACATTCTCGGCCCGTTTGTTCTTCGCTCCATCTTGATCAGGATAGAGACGCTCGAAGTACCCCGTCAGTTGCTCTCGGCTTGGGTAGTGATTAGCGAGATGGTTGATTCGTTCTTCAACACTATCGTAGAACTTGGTTGCGAGTCCAAGGATCTTCTGAGCTTCGCCGACTTTGGCGGCAAGGTCTCCCTTGTGAACAACCGAGACGCCCTGACCCCGCCCACGTCGTTCCGCCAATCCCAAGGTATTGGCACACACGACCCGAATCGGAGTAAAGAAGACCCGCAAAGCAGAACTCCCATCGTGAGAGTTGCTTAACAACAGAAATTGTTCGGTCACATCCTCGGAATCCTTGATACGGATCTCTCCCGGCAACTTGGCCAGCATCCAAATCTTTTCTCCCTTCCCGAGAGCCCCAGCGGTGTGATACCGCAGCTGCCCATCGGCCACGATGGAATCCAAGAATCCGAAACTCTGGTAGTTTTGGACAGGCTGGTAGCTGTTGCCAACGACGCCCAGAACTACACGGGAGTCATCTCGAACCACGGCTTTTCGCTGAGGAATGAGAGTGCCATCCCCGGTGTAGATGGGCTTCAAGTCAACTCGGTAGTTGAGCCCCGCAGCCTCGATTGCCTCCCAAGAAGTCGCGGGTTCGTCGAGTTGTGTACCGAGCCCATGCCAGGGAGTGTCCCCGGCGTACATCATTGCTGTATTTCCGTCGGTCGTGGAGAGTGCGTGACGCATTTGGTAGTCCTGAATGTTTGAGAATCGAACAATCCAGATACCCTGATAACTGAAGAAGCTTCGCTAAGAAGTCCAATCAGGAACGTCGCTGCCATCCGCATCTCTAATGAACCGCGGTAAAATTTGTTCTCCATTGACCAATCGTTCAATCTCATTAAGGTCTTGAGCAAAGCGATCTCGCCCAAGTCTTAGGTAGCTCCAGCAACTGAACTCCAAAAACACGGAGCGATGCTCAAGTGCCTTGCATGTTGCAATACGGTTTCTTGCCATCTCGATGTCACCGACAACCAACTCACAAACCGCGAGACACTGGAGGAAATTCGGACCTTCCGCGACCGGGTTTTCGTCATAAAGGTCAAGGACTTTGGAGAAAAACTTCTTAGTTGGAAACCGATCGGCAGCCCACCTTGCCATTGCAAAATTGAAGTTTATGTCAACGCGATGACTGGAAAGAACTTCTGGCTCTTGAAGATGTTTGACAACTTCGCACCATTGGCCAGAACCAATCGCTGCAAGAGTTAGGTTTGTGAAGTCAGCGATCCTCTGCTCCGGCAATTGATCTGAAGAACGGTTGAAAAGCTCAACGAAAAACCTCTGCCAGGATCTGCTATCGCTAACTTGCCATACTAAATCGTCCATTTCAGATGCGGATAAGTCAGCAAAAGCTTTCATACCCAGCCATTTTCGACTTGGTACTTCTGAGAAACGTCCAAGCAGTCCCAGCAACTGTTCCATGTCCAAGCTGGAACTACTCTGCTGAAGAAGCTGTTCAAGATGTGCCATCGCATCGAATTCTGAATCTAAGCTAGACATTGAGTTGACTAGCTCGAGATGGTACTTCCCGATTTCTGCGTCGTTTCCCTCTTTAGCGAGCTCGAAAGCCCGAGCAAACTGCAGACTGGCTTCCGCAAAATCGCCACGGCTTTTGAGTAGCTGCCCAGTCAAGAAGTGGACTTCGGCATCATTTGCGTGCTTACGCAAAACTGTCTGAATTTTATCTTGTTCGGAGTAAGACAACCCACCCTCGAAGTCTCCTATGGAAAGTTGCTCGAACCGGCCACCTCTTGGGAAGCTTCTCGTCAATGCTCGCAGGGCAGCCTCTCGGTCATCTAGGTTATGTGAGATTATCCGCTTCAGCAGCATTCGATATTGCTTCGCTAGGCGACTTCTCGGTCGCTCACTGAGAAAAATTGATTCATCCAGCAAATGCATGCTGTCATATCGATTAATGGTTGTAATTGCAGTGCGGGGTAACCGAGGGCCATTTCCGGACAAGCGACTGTGGAATTTCCCCATCATCCTACGAAGTATCTGATGTTCATCGTCTAGGTCAGGTACGTTAGATGCCACAAATTCAAGATTGATCTGCTTGTTTGAATTTTTGTTTTGTTTGTGGATCGCATCAACAACGGAGCCAAGACCTTGGAGATTCTGTTGATTCGGGATAAAAAGAGAAACAACCGTGTCGGGAAGTTGCCGAGTACAGATCCCACCTACTTCTGTGTGCCCCGTTCTTGAATCAATCAGAACGTAATCAGGCTGTATATCCGATTCCCACTTGAGCTTTAAGTCTTCTAGCAGAAGAAACCCATCTCGCCTTTCGTAAAGATCTTGCCAATCAATTCGCGACAGTTTGGAACCGTATTCTCGGTCACGCTTTCCAGCAGGCATGACCCACAACTCGCCTGACACCCTGTCACTTTGATCGACCTTGTAGACGTAATCATTCAAATCAGGTGCTTGACGGAATTCTAAGTATGACGACACATAATCAACTATCCCCTTCGTCAAAACAGGGGGAGCGAGAGCACTGTATGTATCAATTCCAGGTGCTTCGAGATCGAAATCTACAAGCAAAACCCTTCGCCCAGTATTTGCCAGTTCCACACCGACATTCACGAGGGCAAGGGTACGCCCAACGCCGCCTTTGAAAGAATAAAATGTTACTGTGTGCACAATGATTGACCGCTAAACGGCTGGGTTTAATTCAAATTCTCTTTGACGCCGGAGCGTCGCTTCAGGAAACTCTCTGAGAGGGAAAGCAGAGCGGGCAGAAGGCATGCTCATGTCGATTGTAATTGACCGACGCATCATCTCGGTGTGTTCAGCTTGTAAAGCTGAGTCACTGCTCAGAGCCTGCCGAACCTCTGGAAGGTTAAAGTAAAGTTGCATCAAGACGCTGAGCGACTTTGAGGGAACGGAGAGCCCGTTAACCCACCGCGATACAGTTTCCTCGGCGACACGTAGATGGCTAGCCAGACACCGCTGGCTCAATCCTAGTTCAGAAAGCTTCCGGCGAATGTCGTCCGCGTGAACCAAACCCAAGTGCTCGCATAGTGCCCGGCTCTTTTTCCTAGAAGACTCATTCGTCATGTAGACTTCATGACATTTACCACACTGATCGACGGGCAACCGGTCGATGCTGAAGTCGTGGACCTTTCCATCATGCTTAATACTCGCATCGTAGGACACGGTCGCAGGCTGGACGGCAATCTCGTTGCACTCCGCACAACGGCGAGGATAAGGTTTGTCGGACAAATTGAGTTTAATTTTCATTGGTCATGCATATTTACAACGGTGATCGTTGGGCCAGTCCTGGTTATGTCCAAGACTGTTTCGATATAGATCTTCCTGCCGTTAATCTCGAACCGAAAATCATGATGGAACTCATACATGTTTTTGTAGTCAGGACGTGTCTCAACGGTTTCGTCAATCTCGCCGCCTGCTAACTCGAAGTCGCACATCAGCTTTCCAACCAGCTCGGTCGAGTAACCCTCTAGGTTCTTTTCCAGCCACTCTGATGGACGCTTCTTCCAAACGATAAAACCGCCACAATTCCACTCTCCAAGAGCTTCGCGAAATGCTGCTAGACGGCCAGGATCCTCAACACCCCCCATTGGAAGCTCCCGGGAACCTCATGCCGCAACAATCGACATATGTCAATACTACGGTATCAGGGTCAACCTGTGTTCGGCACTTTACTTGACGTTTGTTGATCTTTCCTCTCCCAAAACCGATTCATCGCAAATGAACCACCCCGCAAGGTGGTGCAACGGCCGTTCAAGGGATTGTAGTAGAAACTGGCGAGATCATCAGGGACCAATCGGAATTTTGAAGATGCACGTTTGTACACACGCTCGTTCCGCTAAGGGTAGTCTCTCGGTATTGTCATTTGAGTTTGTCCATCGCGGTATCTTCGGACGAGGACGCGATATCCGTCGATAAAATGGTCGGCGAAGATCTTGGGGACTAGGCTGAACTCCAGCGGGGCTTTCATGGCTTGTGCGTAGTCGGTCGCGGGTTCGTTCGAAACGGCGAACTCGTAAGTTTGAAGTGATTGCTCGTATTCTGCCTTCGTGAGTGGTGGCGGCTCCTCGATTGGTTGGTAGACAGGAATCTGAGCCTGCATGGTGGCTCGACCGCAGGATCCGCAATAATTGGCAGAGAGAGCGGGTGTTGACGAGTACGATTCCGACAAGGTGATTCTTTCATCGTGTATCGCGACAAGGTTGCCTGCATGGGCGTAAGGGAAGATCCAAGGAACATAGAAGGGAACGCTTGGAACGATGTCGACTCCGTGAACGAAGCGGGCATAATGACCGTCAAACTGTTGGTCAATCCACTTTGCCCCCTTCTCGTCGGCGAATCTCGGTTGTCCAAACGTAACCATTGTTGCCGGGGTCTTCGTATTCAACTTGACATCGACACCGCAGGCTACTGCCATTGCTCCACCAAGACTGTGTCCGGTGATCCACAATTTTGATGGTTGTTCATCGCTGATGAATTGCCGCACTTCACTTTGGACCTTCCGATAGGCATCCGAGAACCCCGAGTGAAACTTGCCTTGGTTCGTTGTCTCGAAGGCGACCGTGAGGTTCTTGTACCAGTCTGGAATTTCGGTGAAGTTGGTTCCCCGGAAGATCACGACCGCCAAGCCATCACCACTGACAACATGGGCAGCCATGGTTTCGTTCTTGATGGCGACCCACTTCGTGAACCCCATCCCACGAATTAGGAAGTCGAGCGTTTCATCATCATCGCTATAGACCTGCTCTGAAAGCAATGCCAAGTAGGCAGTGAGATCCCAACGAACTTCTTCATCGGTATTCCAGTTTTCCTTGAGCTTGGCAGAGGGCAGATCGCCATCGGTTAGTTCGCGTGGCGAATAACGCGTGACAACGATCTGGTTTCCGTTGCTTTGAGCATACGTGCGTTCTTGCCCGTTCGCTTCAGTTGCAGCGAAGAACTGAAGTGCCAATGCACATAGTAAAACATGTTTCATTGAAAATACTGTCTTGAAAAGTGGGGTGAGGGTTTTGCTCTGGAAGTCGAGGCAGCTAGTCACGAATCCGCACCTTGTATGCTGGTGTTTGCGAGACGCAGATTCCGTTTCGGACCACGAACCCTGTGACGAAGTGCGTCCCTCGGTAGGCTGTCTGCTCCCAGTTGATCTGGCCGAAAGAACCGCTTCCTTTCTCGAAACTATCACCGCGTGGCTGGCCGGCTTGGAATGCTTCCTTGCCAGTGTTGGTTACTTGCCAATAGACTTCAAATGGCTGAGGAACCTTGGTCTTTAACTCGAAGCGGAGCCACAGGCCTTTCTGGATTGGTTTTTTGGTCATCGTCCAGAGTCGTTTGCCAGAACCCATGCTTCCGTGGACCGTCGTCTTGATCATTGACTGATACTGTTGCTGGACGGGCCAGATCGGTGCCTTCTGGTGAACTAGGGTTCCCGGCTGCGGGACTGATTCCGCTGATTTAATCATCATTCGGTTCGACGACGGAGAATACACCCCTGCTCTTTCCGAAGCCCGAGTAACAACGGACTCGCCGAATGCCGAGCACAGAACACGTGCCGATTTTTCAAGTGAGCCTTGAATGAGGGCTTCGCAGACATCTTGGCGAACAACTTTCAGCCAATGGAAAAACGCATCCCGCCGTTCCGGGTAGTCATTCCATTTGTCAGCGAAGTTCTCATCTTCGTTGACCGGGTTCTCGACCCACCATTCACCGTTCTCTCTCTTCTCGATGAAGTCGGTCATTCGATCCGTGATTGTGTCCAATGCGTCATACAGATCGCCCTGATTCCCATAAGCCCTCGCTGCCAGCGTCGTAATTACCATCGACACGGGACGATTGCATAGATCCCCAGCGAAATAGATGTCCCGATGTCGCTTGAGCAGTTGGACAGTCCGCTGCAACGGCGTTTTAAGCTCTCGATCAAACTCTGGCACGTCCTCGATGCTCATCTGATAACGCTCGGCGTAGGTCGCCATCTTTTCCAGAAGAATGACCTCCTGACGCTCCATGAACCAATCCGCATAATCTTTCGGGCTGCTGTGTTGCCAATACCGCAACTCGGTGTCCGTCAACAGGATTCCGTTCGGAAGTCTGTCGAGGTTAGGAATCGCTGGCAACACATCCATGTGAAATTGCTCTGGGTAGTCGAGCAACCAACAGCGACGCGACTCTTTAAGGATCTTCTTGAGATCCGAGCGGTCCTTCAATCGGTTGCCGATCCGTTTTTTCAGTTCTGCCTGGGTGACGGACTCCTTCTTCAGGTTCAGATGACAGACAAGGTCGATGTCGAACTCGTCGCTATCAACGTAGGGTTTGACCATCGTCCCAAGGCGAAACGATCCTTGGGGATAGATCACCGGGTAGGCTGATTGAAGCGGTGAATCCTCCGCTCCGAGGTGCTCACCAACATCCCTGTATTTTACGACCGCGTCTTCGTACTGCTCGCGGGTGATGTCGAGATCGGCAGCGATGTATCGAAAGATGTCGCTGAGTCGTTCCTGGGCTACTTCTTGCATTTGAGTCTTCGTCTACGAGTTGCAGGGTACAAATTCTTCCGCCTTGTGCGGATAGAACATGCTCTCGAAACGCGGCATCAGATGGCGGCTAATAGCCGCTGCCTTGCTGGTTAGATCATCAACCTTGCTGATGTCGTCCAATGAAAAGGCACCCTTCGCAGTCTTGGAATCCCAACGGTCGTAGTTCTCTTCACCGAGCAAGAGCCTCGCCTGGTTATCAATGCCGAGGCTTTGGCCCCGCATGACGATGTCAACTACTTCACTGCCTCTAATCCAAGAAAGCTTTCCACCACGATCGAGTCGCTTATGCCGATTCGTAATAGCATCGGTCGTGCCAATACTCAGCACGCGGATGGAATTGATGGGAACATCGAGTGTTCCGACAGCCTCTGCGATCGCAACCATGGTCGGATTGTTCGCCCAGACTCCACCATCAATCAGCCTACAACCTTCGATTTCACGGCAACTTTGGAAGTAGGTCGGGGCAGAGCTTGTTGCCAATGCGATCTTCCAGATCGGATATCGAAAATCTCGTTTTAGTCGAGAATGGTGTGCCGTCCGGAAGAGGTGGACATTGTCTTCGCCGAGATTGTAAGTGGGAATCACAACTCTCTTTGTGCACTCACCAAGCTTTTTGTCTTGGAACGAAGACTTGAGTGCCTCCACGAGTGGTTCTTGCTTGTGCCGAGGTCTAAACCAATGACGCGTCCACTTCCATCCGTATTGATGCGAGAAGATGTCTCGGTGATATCGCTGGTAGAACTCGACGATCTCTCGGGGTCTCTTTCCAGATGCCAAGCCAAGAGCAATGATTCCACCCGTGGAGGTTCCAGTGACCAAATCGAAGTGATTGACAACCGAAATGCCAAGGTCTTCTTCGACTGCTGCGAGAACTGCAGCTGAGAAAAGCCCCTTGATCCCGCCGCCATCAAGAGAAAGAATTTGGAACTTCTGTTGGTCCGTCATTGAAGATCAGCTGCTGGATTGTGGAATCTGTTGCGAAAGCGGGAGATTATCCGGTGTCGGGTGACACGCCTGGTCACAGCCGTTGTCCCGAATCAAGAGAGGGCAAGAAGGTCTATTTTGCGGCCTTCCTAAGCGAGTCTTGTTCAGTCCTCGAGCCTCGTAAACATTTCACGAATGTTGGTTCGAGTAGGTCTGTCCAGCCCTTGCTCGTTGATCCAGTGGTAAAAGTCGGGCTTGATCACGTTGTGGACGGACGCCGCGATACGAAGAAAGTCATGGAGGCACGAATTGAAGATGGCGATGGAATGAGTTGGACCGTTCGCTTCCAAAAACTCGTTCAACTTCTTTTCGTCGCCGTGTCTTGAATCTGCGTGAAGCAGGCCTCCACCGTACATGAACATTTGAAGAATTTTGCGTCGATTGTGAATCGTGTTGAAAGGTCTTGGAGGAGAATCCACGATTTTCTCGAAGGTGGACCTGCGTTCGTTGACCCAGAAAGCTTTTCGCTCATCGGACACTGTTTCGGTGTAGCACTGACAGGCACGCACTAGCAGATTGTCGCCCGCGTGCAGTTGGCGAAAGTACGACAGCACCGACATGGTTTCTTCATCATCTGGAAAAGCAGCAGCCAGAAGCTTTCGGCTTTCTGAGGATGGGTACTTCGACGAATCCCCATCTCGTGGAATCTCAAATGTGATTGAGTGACCACTGGAGTTCCAGCGACTGTTCGCAATTCTCACGACAACATCAAGGAATTGGGCCACCGTATTTGCCTTCTTGGATGACCAACCACAGTCATTCTTGGCTGGGATGACACCGATTCTCCGCATGCATTCGACATCACCAACAATGACGGGCTTATCTTGGCCAGAGACATGTCGAATCATGTCATAGTGCGTTATCTCTTCACCATCCTCCGTCTCGAAATACTCGCGATTCAAATTGACAAAGGTGAATCGCCTAATTGTTTCAAGGTCATTGTTGAACGATTCTTCAAGTTGCCGCTCGTCAACTTCCTTGAAATGCTTCCGATACTTGAGCATCCGGTTGTCCGGCTCCCGCTTCGATCGCTCGAACGAAATCACTGCCGTGTCGAATCCAGATGGCGATGGACGCATTGGCTTCTCGGCATCAAGAATTTCCAGAATCTCTCGCGTTGCTTCTTCGCTAAGCTCAGACCAATCGAGTTTGAATGTTCGGTTGTAAACCGGAAACGGATTGTCTTGAAGTCGATCAAAGCATGGAACAGACCAAAGTAACACTACTGATTCGGTTGTAGGATTCATAGTTCTCCCTTGAACGCACGCTGGACCAGTGAGTCAAAAAGCTGTCCAGCCTGAAAAGCTGCATCATTGAAGGTTTTGGTTTTGTTCGCGTGAGCCTGTAAGATCCTGGTGTACCTCTTTTGCAGTTCTATCGGAGGCAAGCAAAAGCTGTATGCGGCTAGTTCTTTTCGATTGAGCTTAGGAATGCTGGCTCGTGATGGAAGAGACGCCGTATACGCTAGAAATGCTTCAGAGATGAGGAGTGAAAAGAGGAACTCTCTCGTGGCTCTCTGTTCGACGGGGCGAACGGGATAGACATCGGCACTGCAGAGCCCAGTGAAGTCCGGCAATGCAACTTTACGAAGATACGGTCGGATTTTGCTGTAGAGGACGTACCTATTGTCGAACAAGAATTTCTTGCTGATCAGTCTTTCTTCGCGTGCGGTTAGTGCAGGGAGTAATCTACGCATCTGCAAATCCACCCAAGCCCGCCAGCTCTGGCCATGTCGGCCGGAGATATTCAAAGTTGATTGATTTCATGAGAATGCTTGGGTCTGCTTGCATGGTGGCGTGACCAAAGCACGCCGAGTGCCAATGGGCGGTTGCCTGTTTGCTGGATTCACGATTTCGACTCCCAGTTTCCGGTCACGTTCAGCCGTTTGAGCTGAGCATCGAGTGTCTGATAGTTCTTCATTCCCAATAGCCTTGCGGCCTTCGCTTTCACACCTCCTGATTCCTCCATCGCCCGTCGTAAGTACAGGCTTTGCAATGAGTTCAGGTGTCCTTCGAGGTCAAAGCCGTCACCGATTTCCCGTAGTGAAAGTTCATCAGAGCTTTCAGTCATGTCTGGCATTTCTCCCAGTGCAGCAGCAATCTCTTTTCGCCCCA
Source organism: Rhodopirellula bahusiensis (assembly GCF_002727185.1). Classification (NCBI taxonomy): domain Bacteria; kingdom Pseudomonadati; phylum Planctomycetota; class Planctomycetia; order Pirellulales; family Pirellulaceae; genus Rhodopirellula; species Rhodopirellula bahusiensis. Next base: position 67,606 of record NZ_NIZW01000011.1, on the reverse strand, counting down.
GTGATTTTCCGTCAGAAAACACGGCAGCTTGAACCAGGACGTTGTAAAGCTGTCTGACATTCCCGGGCCAGTGATGGTTTTTCACAAATGCAATTGCGGTGGCAGAAAATGATTTGTGTTCATAGTCCGGTTCTTCCAGGCTGAATTGCTGATTGAGCTGACCCAGCATTCTTTCAGCGAGTTTCGGAATGTCAGTCTTCCGGTCTCTCAGGGGTGGCAAAGTCACTGTGACAGCGGCTAGCCGATAATAGAGGTCTTCGCGGAAACTGCCTTCCCGGATGCTTTCTCTGAGATCTCTGTTGGTTGCCGCGATGATCCGAACATCCACGGTCCGTTCTCTCTCTTCTCCGAGTCGACAGACTTTTCGGATCGAGGCTCCCTGTTCTGTGACAGGCTGTAAAACCCGGAGTAGCTTCGCCTGAGTTTCCAGATCACATTCACCAACTTCGTCCAGGAAGAGGGTTCCACCATCGACGGCCTCAAAGGCACCTGCACGGTCACGATCCGCTCCGGTGAAAGATCCCTTTTTGTGTCCGAAGAGTTCGGATTCCAGAAGTGACTTCGAAAGTGCCGCACAGTTTACTGGCCGAAATGGCTTGTCTCTTCTTGGACTCGATTTCCAAATCGCGTTGGCAAACATTTCTTTCCCGGTTCCACTCTCACCCAGAAGTAGAACAGAGACACTTCTCATGGCTGCTCGCTTAGCCCGTCCTACTGCATCACGGATTGCCCGACTGTCTCCCACGATATCTTCAAAGCCTTGAACTTCAGACGGTGCCTCCGATGCAAGGTGCTGAAGGTGAGCGTCTGGATTCCGTAGAACTTCAGGAATGATGTCGATCAGGTCAAAGGGGATGTCACTGACCCAGGCTTTCCCATCTCGTGACGTTTCGTAGAAAACGGCAGGGTAACGGGTCTTCCCAAGCAGCAACCACGTTGCCGCCATCGCTGGGGTTCCAGGACTCAGGTGAAGGCAGAGTTCAATGTCACTGGCGTTCCGGGAGCGAAGTCTCGAGAGTTCCGTATCTACGATCCGGTAGATAGCTTCGTAGTCCGTGGGCTTTTGGAGATTGACCTCCACCATCACGGGTGATTGCCCGGCCCAGGATGCAAACCACTTGTTGATTTCGGGAGTGTAGTTCGTGAGAAGTCGAACCTCGTCAAACTTCTGCAGGTTAAGCAGGGTCTTCGTCGGCCCAAGATCACCGGACTCCGATGGTCCAGAACGGATTGCCTCCAGGATCTTCTTCGAACGGGATGCAGACGAAGCGGCGGCTAATGCCCGTAGGTCGCTATGCCCAATCCACTGAACCAAAACCCGCTTTTTCGCCATCCGCACCACTCCCGTTGTGAAACCACAAAGAGAGTTGTACCTTGTTTTTTTGTCCGCCTCAATCAGGGGGAGGGATAGTACGCGAACCGGTTATTCAACTCGAATTGTCTGTTCGCCTTTTCCTCCGAGGCATTCCGTGAAAACGGCTCATTTGGTTTCCAGCTCTTTCCACCGATGGGGTGGAATATCCCTTCCTTCGTGGTACAGAATCCCGGTGAATGAAAAAGCACGTTCATAGAAGCGATTACGTTTCGACATCCGGCCTCGATCAGAAATGTAGTCTCTTACTTTTCTACGTGAGCTACGACCGATAAATGACGATGCTTGTTGGCACCACTGGGACTGCCATTTCATCACTGCAGTGAAAAACGCTTGACTGGGTTCATCGGCGACGATCGTGCAAATGGGATTCAGGTAGATGAGGCTTGTTGGATATTCACCGAGGAAGGCTGCTGCCCTCTCCACTACAGGCGATGCTAAGTTCTCCGGATCAGGCTTGTAGCCCTTGTGGACTGTGAAATTTGGGTGAGTCATGGTGCTTGTGTCTTCCTATGCTGAGGGTCAGGTTGCTTGATTGCCAATTCCAGAACACGGCAAACGTATTTCGTCCACGTCAATCCAGATTGAAGTGCCTGGATTTTTGCTTGCTTGAATAGTTCTTCCGGCACTTCGATGTGGAGGTATTTCGTTTTGGTCGGTGCACTGGCCTGCCTGCCTGAGTTGGTTGTCATCTTGGACTCGCATTCGTTGAGTGAGTTCTTGGTCTTGGGTGGCACTTCATTGGCTACGGGCGTGAACAGGCCATCGGTAGAACACATTCCCTTGGGCGAGAATCGCTTTCCGGATGGTCTCCATTCCGTACGTTGCTCCTGAACTGTAGTGCTTCTCATCCCACTTGGACCGAAAGAGCCCACTCTGACGGAACAAGCGGTCAACCTGCTGATGACAGGGACCACACCAAAACGCCAGGAGCCGACAGAGGCTGAGGTCTGCTTCGCTTTGGTTGCCCTCGTTCGCTTGGGCTTCTCCATTCCAAAGCCCCCGGAACTTCGATCCGTTTCGGGCCGACAAAGCCTTGTTCACTACCTGCTCGTCCCGGGCCACCATGGATTTTGATTCAGGAAATTCATCGGCAGTGCTGGGAACAGGATCAGGAAAGTATCGCTGGTGAATCCATCTGAGTGCATCGGTTGCATCGCTCGTCTCCGAATGGACGCCCGCAATATCGCCAGTGATCGTGAAGAATCGGGACGAACGGTAGACCTCCAAACCAGGATTGGACCTCCGCCGACTTGGGATCAGGGCATCCGAAGTTACGATTGCTTTCAGGCCTGTTTCAGAAGGTGAGACCTCCGCGTAGGAACCAAGCCGGTCGACGACTTCCTGGCCCCATGGATAGAGGTGTCCCGTTACAGGATTCCGGCAATCGTCTAGATCCACTCCGACGAAAGGATCGTCTTCGGTGAATACGAATCCAATTCCGTGACAGTGCAGGGGATTTTCGATGGCTGATTCCACGGCCTGATCCAGACTGGTCCAGGTGTTCCCATCGGTCACCTTCGCGAAGCGTCCTGTTCGAGGGTTCAACGGCACCTTTCGTCTTCGATCTCGCCCATTGTTTTTGTCCGAGTAGTATTTCCAACAAACCCATTGGTCGTACTCCCGCATGGAGTCAGGAATGTTGTCCACTTGAAAATGATGCTTGATGTTCATTGTTCTCTCTTTAGTTTTGGTAGTTGTAGTTGTCATGTTGGTTCTGTGATCTACTTCTAAATCCCTGTGAATTACTGATTGTTTTTGACTGAAAATGTTCTGAATCTGAAAATGCTTTTGGTTCTTGCTTCATCTCTTCTGACTTTTCTTTTTCTAATTTCGCTTCTGCTTTGGGGGTGAGTCGAAACTCGCACACGCATGGTGGCACCAAGTCTTTTTTTCCAACGGCGTTGGATCGGCACCGGTCTCCGATGTTTTTATTACTATTGTTTGGTTTCCTTCTCTTGTTTGGGTTCATTCCAACAAAAACCCCCTCCAGTCGTTGGGACTGAAAGGGGTTTGCGTTCTACTAAGCGAGCTTTTCGGAATGAACTGGCATTCAGTCTGGGTTCACGAAATTGAAACTTCGGATGTCGCTATCCGTGAGGGTTCGACCAGGGTTGGATGCACCAATGGCAAGCATTTCCAGAACGTGCCGCACCCGTGACTTTGATCTACGCACCATGTCCAGGACCACTTGTTCATTCTCGAGATTGATTTCCCATTCCCGACAACGTTCATGTATCCAGGCTTGAAGATTGACCTCGTTTGGCAATACCGTCCCTATTCGTCTGCTAAATCTTCGATTCATCTCTGGAGGCCAATGAACAATTGGCTGCCGCCGTCCCTTTACCTTTTTGGGTTTCAGGGAGACTGCCGTTCCAATCCAAGATGCGGGGCTCTGATCGCAAGCATTTTTGATCTCATTAAACGCCTCACGTCGAACCAACGCATCGATCTCATCGAGGTACACGATCGTCTTGGGGTCTTCAATGCTACTGTCCCTACTCAGCTGTCGGAGTTCACCAGGCGTGACCGTGTCACAGTCGATCATGTGAACACAGCATGCCGCGTCGTGAATCGCAACAAAGATTCCACTTAGGCTTGCCATTCTCCCACTTGAGTTCCGACAGGTGTCGCATTGTCCGCATGGATCGAGGTCATCAATCCGATGCTTACAAAGCATCGACCTCAAACCAAGTTGGCACATTCGCGTCTTGGCCGTACCATTGGGTCCGGAAATCACAGTATTCATTGGGCCTCTCTGAATCATGTTTCTCCAATGATCTTTTATTTCGTGGTTTCCCACAATTTCAGACCATTTGGTTGGAAACCATTTCCCGATGGCTCCTGGGGCTAGTCGAGCACTCATTCTGAACCTCCTTTCACGCTGCAATCATCAGAGTCACATTCATTCGTTCGGGTTGGCTCGATCCGAATATTGCCATCAGTGCCGTCAGTCGGTGGCAAGTCTCTTCCCTGTCGGGAGTTAGAAGCTGACGGCAGTGTTTCTGATCCGTCAGTTGCCTCCAGCTGAAAAGTCGCAAGCTTTTTCGTGATGCAGTAGCTCCCGTCTTCTCGATGAGTCACGCTCACTTCGATTCCGTATCCTCGGAGCGATGGGGTTAGCTGCCTTAGGCGTCGTCCGAATACATTCACAAAGTACGTAATCTGGGCACCGAAACCATTGCTGCGATTGCTATGAAGCTCCCTCAGCTTGGATAGCAAGTCTTCGGTTCTGCCGCTGTACTCGCCAAAAGTACTGGTGAACTCGTGGAGAGCCTGAATAATTGGATCACTGTCTCGGTCAGTTTGCTCGGCTTGGGAGAGCCGACGACCGCCGATCCTACACTCCTCCCGAAGCATCGCTTCCGCAAATCCCAGTTCTTGCCTGCTCGGCATTCGCCCCTCCGCTTCATGGAAGAGAACTATCATCAGATCCTTGACCCGCTCTGAGTTGGCGGGCCAGTCCTGCTGAAAACCGTCGCTTTGGATGTTGACGGTTGGTTCGTTCACGGAGTTCACGAAGAACTCGTGACCTTGGCTCTGCATGTCTCTGACGACACAGTAAGCTAGTTCATTCTCGCTCGTACCCATTCTAAATTCCTTGTTGCGTCAGCTCACCTGTAGAGATCGCCAAGCAACCACGCGGCTACTTGAAAAACGATTTGTTTGAAGCTGACGTAATTAGCCGGACAATTCAGAACGGCGGTCATTCTTCGAGTTATTTGCTTACACGACCGTTTGACTAACTGCGTGCAACGCGTGATTTCTGGGGCAATTCCACGCAAAGAATTTCCAGGAAGAAAAGTGGATCTCTATTCAGAAGCTCGCTAGACTGAATATTCACCAAATCGCGAGGTTCACTGGCACCCCAAGAGCACCTGGGTACACCCGTCAATTGTGTACCCACTTTGGGCTTCGCAAGCCGGAGTGAAGGTCAGGTGACTGCTTCGAAAACCAAGTAATTCACTAGTCACCAGCCGATCAGAAGGCCGTTCGAAGAACGTCGTAGCACTACGAAACCGAAGGTTACTGGTTCGAATCCAGTGGGGTGTACTTCCCAAAAGCCGTGTTCAGCCAACCGCTGACACGGCTTTTTTTGCGCGACCACGGAACCAACTTTGCAACCTCAAAGTCTTTCCGAACCAAGTTCCCATCGCAGTGCTCCCCACGGACTGGCGATTAACGACCGCAAGGAAGAAGATCGCTATTCCGAGTGCATTGATCTCTCGAAGATTGTTGAGGAAGAATACAACCTAAATATCTCTCGCTAGGTCAGCACCGCCGAACTCGAGGTTCAAATCGAACTCGCCGACGTCCATCGCAATCTCGTCGCAATTGAGGACGAAATCCAGGAAGCAAAGAAGGAACACAACGGCTATCTGAAGCAGCTAGGACTTCCGCCACTGCCGTAATATCAAACATGGGAAAAGCACAGAGCAATCCGGCGAAGTTCGCCTCCGGGATTTGGTTTGACAAACGGCTGGAGTCCTATCAGACGTTCTTCCGAGACGACTTTGGGCACAAAGCCGACTCGATTGCCACGGCGAATACGCGGATCACCCAGCCCGTCCTACAGCTCGTCTATGACTGGAGAGCGACATCTTACGCAGCCGCGTTGCCGAGTTTGCTTCCCGGTGCGGTTTCAGATTCGCTGGATGGATACATTCGCGGCGGTTACGATCCGGAAAGAACATCCCAGAGGATCGACATGCTGGTCGTCGCATTGGCTGATCGCGTTCCCGCTGTCGCGAGAGGCAAAAAGTTGCGACTAAGATTGCAGAAAGAACTGACAGACATCGCCCGCAAACTGCGTGAGAACGACGAATCGCTACCGCCGGTACTTAGCACCGAAGCCGTGTGGGAAAATTATTTGACCCTCCATCCTTTCGTCATGGGCTTGCATCGCACCATGGAGCTCAGCTTCGTTGCCATTTACGTCGCGTTCGAGAATTTCGTCACCTCGATGATTTCGGCCGCGTTGAATGGTCAGCCGGTGACGGTGCGAGATCAGAAAGAGTTCAAGAGGCAGTTTCGCCAAGCCTTCGGTGAACCAACAATCCAAAGGTGCTGGTTTGCCCGGCAAATCACAGACGCAAGAGAAATTCGCAACTCGATTTCGCACGCAGGCGGCCGCGTAACCACAAAACTAGAGAACTACGAGGGTTCAGTGCTCATCAAAGGGAATCGGCTTCAGATATTCCCCGGCGACTTGAAAGACCTCTACGAAACACTTCGAGACGCCGCCGTTCAGCTGATGACATCGGAATGCTGGGAAACCTCAGCCAACGAATAGTCCCGCCGCTTTTTGCAACGCTCAGGTTTGCGTTCAGAGCAAAGCCTACCGCCAAACCGCTTCAAACATCAGCGTTTGGTCGCTCTGAAACGGCAGGAATACCGCCGGGCTTTCGAGCCCGGTTCAGGCTGTCCGCAAGCGGGTAGCCAACTTCTTTCGAGGGGTGAAAGTCGATCGGTAGGCCACCGCTCCGATCGTTCGTTCCGGTCGTCGCCCCATTCGGGATTTTGTTCTCAACGTGCTTTCGCACTTCTACTCGATCCTGCTTCTCGCCGGGTTGTACATCGCTTTCGAGATTCGTTTGACCTCCGGTAGTTTCATCCGCTACACGCGTCTCCGATACGTTCCCGCTCACTGGAACCAAAACAACGCATGAGTGTCAAGCAAGACTCTCACTGAATGACGCCTCTATTGCATGTAGGGAGCAAAGTCATCTAGGTGTGTGTCATCCTCACTGATGATCGAGATCATGCCTTTGCCTAGCCCAGGTTTACGAAACTCGGCTGGCTTCTTTTGCTCGGAGACCAATTTAGCGACCGGTTTGTCGTCATCGGTAATCACCAACTCCGCACCCGGAGCCAGACCTGCGATCAGGTCTTTCAGATGCCATTGGGCGTCGTCGATCGAAATCTCGTCTGCCATCTGGTTCTCCCTTGTTGAGCGTCCATCCATTGTAACCGAGAACAACCCGCATCAAGAAGATCGACTTTCAACGATTGCGATGATGATGTCCCGGGTGGCTTGGTCCGAGACTCATCGACCGACTGATTCGTCAGCTTCTCTGGCCTGGGACAGTGCGGATGCGATGAGTCCCGCGGGAATCGACACGACGCCCAGTCCAACGATCAAAACGACAAACGTGAAAATTCGACCGCCGACGGTCACGGGATAGACATCGCCGTATCCCACCGTGGTGAGAGTCGCGACGGCCCACCAAAGCGAATGAAAGACAGATGCGAAGGCGTCCGGCTGAGCGGCGTTTTCAAAGTGATAGATACCGACGGCCGCGAGGTACAACACAATCACGGCGACAGTTCCAAATAGCACGAGCTCTTCCCAAGCGATCAACAACGCTCGGTGAAACCTCCGTACCGCCGCGTTGTATCTCGCGAGCTTGAAAATTCGAAAGAGCCGAAGCAAACGAAACGCACGCATCGATCGAAGGTCGAAACCCAACGCCAGGTAGAACGGCAAAATCGCCAGTAGGTCGATCACACCAAAGAAGCTCGTCACGAACCCAATCTTTCGATCCGCCACGAACAACCGCAGGAGATATTCCGCGGTGAAAAGGATCACCGTCGCTGCCTCAACGAACCACAACAGTCTGCGAGTTTCGTCAGACAATCCAGGCAGCGTCTCGATCGAAAAGTCGACCAGTGAGACAACGATCAACGCCTGCATGGTCAAGTCAAAGACGAGGCCCGCCTTTGTATCCGTGGCCTCAACGATTTGTTTCAGATTCAAAACCCAGCTTCCTTCCTCGCACTCGTGACAGCTTTCCCCGCATGATATCTCGAAATGCCGCTGTCGTCGTTCGAGTCGATCACGAGTCCAGCAACCTATTAGCGGAGTGGCGCGAGCCGTCCGGTGGGTGATGCATCGGATGGCTCACGACATTCCGCTACGACGACGTTCCTTCATCGCGATAACTGAGTTGTCTTGATCGTGGGCCCTTGATCCTGGACTTGGTTGCTGCGAACTGGATTGTCGCCGCTACCAAGCCGATTCGCTGTCGAAGATGTCAGCAATCACGCACCGGTTCGCTTGATCCGAAATCGTCCGCGACTGATACAAACGGTACAGAGAATTCAATCAACCCGCGTGCTTCGATTCCGTCCACCACTACCCGTGAAGAATCCGCCCCCCGTCTGCGGCCATGGATTAGACTCTTGGCATTTTCATGCCATCTCGCTCCGTGGAATTCATCGCTCATGCAACCGCCGCATTCATTTCTCGCTCTTGTTTGGCTTGCTTCCTTCTCGGTTACCGCAAGTTGGAATGGCATCGCGAACGCGGACGAAACGGAAGTGGAGCTGCCCTGGGCGGGCGACATCTTCGAGGCATCTGCTGAAACGATCTTGGCGGCGGCGGAAAAGCTTCCTCGTTCGGACGACGACGTCAACGAGTACTTGGCATGGGACGAGCGGATCCGAATTTCTGCCGACCACCGGGTGACGAAAACAACACGACGGGTCTATCGCATCTTGTCGCGAGATGACGTGGACATGCGTGCCAGCCTGAGTGTCGCCTGGACTCCGTGGTTGGAGGAAAAACCCACGATGCGGGCACGAGTGATCACGCGTGATGGAGTCGTCCACGACCTGGATCCCGCGACGATCACGGAATCCTCCGGCTCCAATGTGCAAAACCAGGTCTACACAGACACCCGTGTTTTGACGGCCCCGCTTCCCGCTGTTTCGATTGGAGCTGTCATTGAGACGGAAGTGATCACGGCCGAACACACTTCGTTCTGCCCGATCGGAATCGTAGGTCACGCCGTCTGGGAACGTTTCTCCCGATGCCACAGCATGTACAACGAAGTCCGAGTCGATTCGTCCATCGCTCTTCAGTTGCACTGTGTTGGCAAATCGACACCCGTGGACATCCGGCAGGACGGTGACGAAAAAGTTTGGAGCCTCAAGCAGACAGATCCCAAACCAATCGAGGCTCTTTGGGACTACATGCCCTCGGATCAATCGGCGATCTCCTACGTCACCTATTGCACCGGCGAATCATGGTCCGACATCGCCGAGTACTACCACGAGATGGTGAACCAGCAAATTGCCGGTGAAGTGCTCGGCGTTTTGCCGGACGAAGTGAAGCGTTCCTGGCAGCAGGAAAACGCCCCAAGCGATCGTCTCAAGCTGGTCGAAGCCGCCTGCACAAAAATTTTGCAATCCATCCGGTACACCGGAATTGAGTTTGGCGTCGCCGCGATCCAACCGGCTCGTCCCATCGACACCATGCGAAGACGTTACGGAGACTGCAAGGACCAAGCGTGCTTGATGGTGGCCGTGTTGCGAGAGCTGGACATGGAAGCGTATGTCGCGCTGCTCAACACCCAAACAGCCACCGACTTGGTTGCGGAAGCTCCGGGTCTGAACGCGTTTGATCACGCGATGGTCTATATCCCCACGCAAGAGGGCTTGAACGAAACCTGGATCGACATGACCGCGTCATTCACCACGTTCGGAGAGCTACCAGTCAGCGATCAAGGCAGATTGGCGTTGGTTGCCTCACCATCGACAAAAGATCTGAAGCGAATCTCCCAAACCAAATCGCGTGACAACTTTCGGCGTCACAAGACCGTCTACCAGTTGGCGACCGACGGCCCGGCCACTGCCACAGTCACAACGTCTTCCCAAGGAAGTTTCGCAAGCTATTGGAGATCGGCATACGCCAGCCAACCATCAAACCAACTCAGACGTTCGTTGGAAGATCAGTATCGCGACGTCTACGGCGATGCCAATGTGGAGCAGTTCCAATACGACGATCCGACCAACATCAGTTCGCCTGATTTCAAAGTCCAATACAACCTCACGTCAGAAAACCTGACGACAAACGAAGCGGGGATATTGACCGTTGAATTGCAACCAGGAGGGGCGTTTGGATACCTTCCCTACGAGTTTGTTGGCCCTGAATACGCAGCACTACTAGCTGATCCCGAGGACATTGAGCGTAGCTTGCCGTTCGAGATCAGTCGGTATGTTTTCCGGACCGAGGTCGAACTACATCCACCTGTTGGATTCGATGTCGTCTCCTTGCCCAAACCAAAGACGATTCACGTTGGCGACCTTAAAGTCGAACTGACATGCAAAGAGCAAACGGATGGCACGATCCACTTCCAAATTGAACTGGACACGGGCGGTGGGAACTTGAGTCAGGATCAAATGGTCGAGTTTCGGGATGAGTTCCTTTCGCTGAGTGGGAATGTCAATCCAGACGAATGGTCCATTCCGATTGAATTCGCCTATGAACCGACTCGAACCTTCGAAGAAGGCGATGAGGTTGCTGGCATTCGAGCAATGATTCAAATCGCCAAGGACAATCCGAAGGATTTGTTCAATCGTGGCGAACTATCCAACACGCTGCTCTTGGTCGGGTTGGTGCGTGAATCGCAAGCCGTTGCCAAACAGATGGTCGCCGACGCTCCGGAGTCGACGATCGCGCACTGGCAATTGGCGTGGTCCAACATGCACAACTTACAAGGCCAAAGCTTGAGGCGTGGCGTTGATCACGCATTGGTCATAGCCAATTTGCAACGCCTTATCGAACTGGATCCCGACAACCTGGACGCGAAATACAACCTAGCGGTTGCACTGGAACATGACGACCAGTTCAACCGCCACACGAACCAGGAAGCACTCGAGAAATCCGCTACCCTCTACAAAAAACTGCTCGAAGAAGTTCCATTCGAACAAGCAGTGGTCAATTATGCTCTCGTCTTAATGAATCTTGGCGAGACTCGATCAATTCGAAATCTCACGCGAAGTTACCCAACCATGTTCGAGCCATGGATCTTTTTGGCGGTCGCCGAGATCCTGGACAACGGTTTAGCCGCGGGCAACCGTGTCATCGCGCAAGCGTCACAACGTTTCGACAAGAACATGCTTCAAGAAAACATCGTTGCACAATTGCGGTCCCTGCGTCGCTATGACCTTCTGCGTGAATTTGTGAACGCCCATCCGGGCATTTCCAATGCATCGTCGTTCATTGCGAACTTGAAACCGTACGAAGACGTGAAGCTCGATTCATCGGACCCATCGTCCGCTTTGCAAAGCATGTTGGCGAAATTCATGACGGTCGGTGCTGACATGGATCAACTTCGAAAGTCCTACATCGACACGGACGACCAACGATTGATCGCGGCTGACGTCAGAGGCTTGCCCGTATTCCTGCAGAATGTCCGCACTGGCATCATCGAAAACTTTGGACGAACCGATCTCTGCGAAGACATTCTCAGCATGTATGAGTTCTCCGCCGAGGGAGACGATGTCGGTGGCTACCTGGTTTCCGCAACCGTCATCGATGGTATCGCCGAATCGGTACCATCCATCGGCCGCATGGTGGTTCGCGACGGAGAACATTACCGAATTCACCACTCAGGCAGATCCTGGAACAACTATGGGGTCAAAGCTCTCGAGCTGATTGATAGTGGACACCCTGAAGAAGCCAAACGTTGGATCGATCCCGTCTACGAATTCGAACGAAACCAAGTCAGCTTTTTCGATCCCTTTGCCGGCAGTCCGTTTGGACAGAGTTGGTTTGCGTCCTCTGCATCGGATACTCAGGACCTCCGGCTCGCCGCCCTGCTCCTAGCTTCGCGAAATTCGGATGACACGGGTATTGACGAAGAACTCGTCGCCGTGCGAGATCAATATCGACCTGCGTTGCAATTGCAAATCGATCGCGCCCGCATCACCTGCTTGAACCAACAGAAACGCTTCGAAGAATCCCTGTCGCTTGCGGAAACACTACTCGAGCGATACCCAAACAAGACAGCGTTACTGGCCGCACGGTTTGAAGCGGAACTTGCCTTGGGGTATCACGACAAGGCTGAGTCGACACTCAAACGAATCAGCTCTGTGGACGTCCGTAACAGCATCTCGCCCCGCCATAGATTCCTAACGAAGACGCAGGGTCACCGCAAGGCAATGGAATACATTCGAGAACGCTTCGAGGAACATCCAGAGATGTTTCTGTTGCGAGACAAATTGTGTTGGCGCAGCCTATTCACCGGCGAATCATCTCAGTTTCTCGAACAAGCCCGGCAATCGGTCGCCGAGTCCCTCACGATGCGTCACGTTTCGGCAAACGGCCACACTTTGGCCTGCATCTACGCGGACAATGGCCAATTGACAAAAGCGTTTGAGGAACTTACTGAGGCAGTGAACGCGAGGAACGGCATCCATGAATCGTACGATCAATTGGTGCTCGGTCGAATCGCACAGCAATGCGGCTTGCCCGAAGCGGCCGCGAAATATTATCAACAGGTCGAGCAACCATTGTTTGGAGAAGTCCCCAACGCCAGCTGCTTCGACCTCGCAGCGAAGTGGATGCAATCGCTCGATTCAACAGACGAGCAGTGACCCAGACGCTTCTCGCGTTCATAACAAACGCCCTTTGCTCTGACTGATATGATCGGCGTCAAACTGCACTTCGTCTATACTGCATCCAGACCACGAACAATCGATGTGGCGAACATGCAGAGTGTTTGTCACTGGAGAACTGTTCGTTGCGAGCCTGACCTTGAAACGCGATAGACGCGAACCAATCAAACATGTCACGGAGCAAATTGATCGACCAGCAAACGCAACCGTCTATCTTCAACAACAATCAGTACAACGGAAGTCCTTTGCAACGACGAACTCTTTGAAGCCAAAGGACATCTACTCAACCCCTGTGTAGTAGGTGATCAGTCCAGTCAAAAACCAGAACAAACCGGCGACTGCGATTGCCACCATACCGAGCCAAACATAGCTGAGAAGGAAATGTGTCAGCGAAGTGCTAACAAGGTCGATGAGATAGAACGGCCCAACCTCAGTTGATTGGAGAGATCACTCCCAGGGCCCCTGCAACCCGTTGCAACATCTCTCGTTCTTCCTTCGCGACCCTGCCGTCTGCCATGGCGATTTCCGACAAGAATTCCATGACCTTGGCCTTGCTTTCTTGATCCAAGACATCGCGGAGCATTCCGGCCAAGTCGTCGGCAGAAGGCAAATCTTTCCCATGCTGCAGAATCATGCGAAGACGAGCCTCGTCAAACCCTTCAAACACTTCATCACCGGATTTCTCAGCCGCCAACACCTCGGCTTCATCCACTTCACCGTCCGCCAGAATCATGGAAGCGGCCAATGCCACTCCCACCGCTTGGATATCGATCAGATTGGGCGTGCCCGGAAGTCCCAACTGAGTGAGTTTCTTTTCAACGGCCTTTGGGTTTGCACCGACAAAAACAGCACGAATCAGATTGTAGAGAATCAGAAAAGGGTTGATGATCAAAGACTTTGGGCTGAACCATCCCAACAGCATCGACATACCCGCCTCACCAAAGATCTTCTGACGAACACATGGTACGCAGCCGATGAATGACTTCGAGCCAAACATCATGACGATCAGGAAACCGCGGACATAAGGAGCGGATGCGACCGCTTCCAGCGTTCGCTCCTGGCAATAGGGACATGGATACTGTGAAACAGCAGTGGAATTCTCATTCGCAATCGTTGCGTCAAAACTCATTCTTTGATCCCATTCCTCGAGGTTGTTTCCTTAACGGCACATTTTGAGCATCATAGCGATGCCAATCAGCCGCTGCAAATATTCTTCGGAAAGAGCGTTCGCTTCTCACACGGCGATGGCGAGTGCTCATCAAGCCAAGTGCTGGATAAAGAATCTTTTGCGGCGGCAACCTTGGGACAGATTGCCCTTGTTGCCAATCACAGGCTAGAAGCCTATGCCACATTCTTCAGGCATCTAGAACATTGAACTCGGGCGGTCTAGAACTCAATTGCGTTTCGAACAAACGACTTTTGTTCGTCGACCAAAGCGTCCAAGGATGCGAGATCGACCTGAGTGGATCGATCGATGATGGCACGCAAGCTGTCTGTTTCGTTTGCGTCGGGTTGGAAGAAAGTGGCACCGAAGAGCGATGCACCGCGAATATCGCAGCCTCGCAGGTCAGCCCCGGACAAGTCTGCTCCTTCGAGATCGGCGCCGGTGAAGTTGGCAGCCTGCAGGTCAGCTCGTTGCAATTTGGAGTTGGATAGATTGGCGCCGCGAAAGTTGGCTCGCTGCAAATTGCAGGACCGGAAATCGGCGTCTCGAAGCAGGGCATCGGACGCTTGCAAATCCGCCAAGTCCCGATGCGACGCATTGATTCCCCGAAGGTCTTGGTCGCGAAAATCGCGTGATTCGATCACTCGCATAGCGGTTTGCTTGGTCAGGGTCGGTGCCATGTAGCGTTCCTCACGCCACGGGTCCGCACCGTTGTGGTAGCCGGCCTCGGATTCCCAGTACCCCAGACGCTCTTCTTTCATGAACTTGATCCGGCGGATCCACTTCACGCTTTTGTAAAAGTACTTGCCAGGAACCACCATCCGCATTGGACCGCCATTCTCGGTCGCGAGCGGTTTCCCCTCGGCCTGCAAAGCGATGATCGGATCGAGTTCCCGCACTTCGCTGAGCGGTAGCGAGGTCGAATGATTGCGTTCACTCCGCGCGACAAACGAAACGAAGTTCGCTTCGTCGGTCCAGATCGGGGTCTCCGAATCGTGCAGCAAATCTCGCAGACGAACGCCGGTGAACGACATCGCCGGTTTCGACCAACGCGTCACGCAGTGAACATCGATTTGCCGAGTCACCTGCGGCATCGCTCGAATCTCGTCGAGCGAAAACGTTGGCGAACTCGCGACGCAGCCACAAATCTCCAGCGACCAAGGCGAATCGATGTCGCCTGGGTGTCGTTCACCAACGATGGGCCAACGATCACCACGAACAAGTTGCTGATTGGGAGGAATTGGGCTGTCAGTCATGCAAGAATCGTACACGCACAAACGGTTTCGAGCGAGAACGATGAAATCACTTGATTGGATCAATCCCGGTACAAAACGTGATTTCTCATGATCCAAAGCAAGTCCCGACCTCGATCGAATCGTTCAATGAACTTTCCGTCTCCATCGTACAAAAACTCCCCTCCGTTAATATCGACTCCATATCGAGAGAAGATCTTTGCGTCGCTATCGTCAACGGCAATCGGGATATCAAGCGACGCAGCCCATTCATCTCGGATTTCAGGAACTGAAACTCTGCTTCCTACGACCCCAACGACTTGAACCCCTCGGTCACCATAAAACTGGTGCACCAGATTCGCTTCTTGGAAACTGTGTTTCGATCGTCCGAACACAATCAGGCGAAAGTCCGCTTCTCCCGAAACAACATCGACCGGATCGCCGTTCAACCAATTCGTTGCCCTCAGTGGCTGGATCGTTCCCGGCGCCTGCTGATACCGGGCCAGTTCATTGAGTTCGGCTTCCAAGGCGGAAGGGATCTTCAGCTCAACAACTTCCCAGGGTGCCGTAGAAACATCATATGTGCGACTGGATTTCTGCAATCGTTCACTGAAGCTTGATCTCGCTTTCCCGTTTGCGTTCAGAGAGTAGCGAGCTCCTTCCATCAAACCATCGAAACGCACGGTACCGCGTCCATCCGTGAGTCTGGTTCGAATGATTGTCGACAAGGTCGATCCTCTGTTCGGGCGCGATGACAATGCCATTTTCAAAGATGCCGGAACATCCGGAAGAGCGTTGCCGGCCGAATCGATGAAGATGCCCCTCAAGCTTCCTTCCGGTGCCAGAATCATGTCTAGCGTTTTTGCTTCGTTTGGCAAACTCATCACACGAGACAACTTTTTGGTCGGATGGATCGCATACACCACCTGAGCCATTCGCGAACCACGAACGACAGCAAATTTCCCGTCGGTATCAGTCAGGATGGGCTTTTGCCGAAACCCCTGAAGGACGATGGCATTCGCAACGGGTTCGCCTGACTCAAGTAGCACTCGCCCCTGAATCGGAGCAGACTGGGTCGCGGTGAACGTCTTCAGTTGAACCGTTTGGTTGGCCGCAACATGGATTTCCCGCCGGTCGTCCTTCGGGATCTTCCATTGACCCTGAGAATCTTCGATTTGCACGGAGTACGCGCCTTCCGCAACCTCACCATCGTAGTAGCCCTCCTCATTGGTACGTAGGAGGTGATGTTGTCGCCGATTGGCAACAAAGCGAACCGAAATATTTTCAACACCTTCGCCCGACTCTGTATCAACCACCCGGCCTCGAACCGTTCCGGTGCGGTGAAGCGAGAACTCCATTGTTGGCTTGCTCGTCTGGTAAGCATACCAGGACCGGCTGACAAGCGTTGGGTGTTTGATCGTGATGATCGAGCTAGCATCACGAAGTCGCGTCTCGATGACCCCGGATTCAGGTACGTCACAGACGACCATGGAAATCCCACCTGGCTCCTGGACCAAGACTTCAACTCTGGCCTCATCGATCTTTCCAGAGTCTGTTGGACTTGTGACGACAAATTTGACCGGATCTCCCTTCTCGATCACGGCGGTCAAAGGTGTTTCCGAAAGAGGAGTTTCCCAAATCGGCGTTTTGGCAAATTCGGGATGCACCAGCTCAACGTCATAAACGCTGGCTTGCGAAATGGAAGGGATCTCCATACGGCCGTTTGCGTCTGATGTTGGCACTGGCAATCCAAGTTGAACCCAAGCGTCACGGTGCAGATACACAACCGTCGAGTCTTCGCCCTTCGAATGCAGTTCGGTGAGGATTGCCCCGGCGACCGGTTCCCCCTCCTCGTCCACCACATCGACGACACCGAGTGAAGCTGGCTGCAATTCGAATTCCAGGTCAACACGAGCAGCCTCCAGGGGTGGCGAGGCTGGACTGCGACGAATGTGTCTCGATTGAATCGCACAGCCGCTCGAGTATGCAGAAAGGAAAAGCGATCTCAGGCCAGGACTGGTTAAAGGAATGTCTGTGAATTCAAAACGACCTTCCCTGTCCGTCGTGTCCACCGCACTCGCCACTTCACGCTGCTCCTTCAGTTGGTAAAAGGCAACCACCTTCGCTCTCTCAATTGGCCGGCCGAACTCATCTTTGACGAATCCCGAAAAGGCCGAAGTTTGCAACGGCTCTTCCACATCCTCGGTCGGCTGGGTCGCGACCGATGCCTTGGCGGGAGATTCGCTGGAGCCCGTGACTTGAGCCTCAACCGCCACGAACGGGATCGCCAATTGGCTACCCATCGCCACTACCAAAAGAACGCCAATCGCGACGCACGAACGAGCTCTCCAAGTCATTGCTGTTGCCCGGATTCGATTCGCGTTCAGCAGCGATTGGATTCGTTGTTCGAGCTTCCATCGCGAGGTGAACAAGCCAACCGCTCCGAACGGAACCATTGACGGACTTTGACGCTGGGTGATTTGCAACAGAGTCCGGCAATAGCTCGGCGCATCGCAATTCACGAGCACATGGTTGTCGCAAATCTCTTCACGAGCTTCTGCGAGACATCGGTTCAAACGATGAACCAACGGGTTCCACCAATGGATCGCCGATGCGAGGTGCTGAAGAAGCACGATCCACTGGTCACGGCGTTTCACATGAGCCAGTTCATGAATCAGAACTTGGCTCAAATCCGATGGCGAATCGTCCTGAACCATCTCACGAGGTAATACGACGACCGACTGGATCAATCGAGCGGCGATGGGAATCTTGACTTGATCAGAAACCACCAAACGAACGGAATCGGGTCGGATCCCAATCCGTTCGCAGGCTTCGACGAAACTTTCACGCACGCGAGGGCTGGAGACAGGAGTGGATTCTCTCAGGATTTGACGCAATCGAACCAAGCCGACAAACACACGAATCAACACGAAGAGCGTGCCAAGCAACGAAACCGCGACCAGTGACGGAAACACCGACCGCGCCGCACGCATGATCCGATCTTTAAGTGGGTTTGCTTGGACTGCAGACTCAGCAGACGTTCCGGTCGTCATCGCGGGCTGGATCGCCAGTGAAGTCGCTGGCAGATTGCTTTGCAACGTTTGCGCACTTTCCTCCCACGAAACCTCGTCGCTAGGCAGCCACTCTGCGTGACGCTCCATCGAATCAGGCACTTCCGTTTCGGCCGGCGTATCCAACCGCAACGGCAAAAGCATGTTGGTTTCGCCGCCCACCATCGTGTCGCGTTCGCTGACCAACAGCCCCGACAACGGGTTGCGAGAAGCGACTTGAGGCGTTCGCAACAGAGCGATCCAGGCTGGGCTGGCAAGGATCACCACCAATGCGGAAAGAAGCAAACCGTGCCGAGCGGTTGCAAACCGATGCATCAATCGATTGACGGTCAAAGCCGCAATAGAAACGAGACTGGCGAATAGCACGCAACTGAGACCATAAGATGGAAGGTTCATCTTCACCGACCTCGCTTTTGGGTGGAGTTTGACTTGGTCTTCTTCGGAGCACTCTCCTTCGCTTTTCCTGCTGCTTCGTCAATCATCGCCGTGATTCGCGTCGCCTCTTCCTCCGTGAGCCCGCGGTATTCGATCAACGCCGTCACCATGTCCTCCGGTGACCCCGCGAAGAATCGGTCCACCATTTGAGCGACCTTGACGCCCAAAGATCGCGTTTGGGGTTGAGCGGCGGAGTAAACAAACGTCCTTCCGCATTCCCGATGCTTTGCCCAACCCTTGGCCTCCAAACGCACGATTGTTGTTTGGACTGTGTTGCGTGCGACGTGACGCCCGAGACCAGCAAGGTACTCTCGCACTTCACTGACGGTGGCTTCGCCGTGCTTCCAGAATATTTCCATGACCTCCCGCTGGGATTCAGTCAGCGGCGGCGGTGTGGACTTCGTCATTCGTTTCTCCTGGACCGAGGTTCTGCAGAACTTTTCTTCGACGACACCCTGTAGGCATTGTGCCGACAAGCCGTAGGCAATGCAAGCCGTTTTTATCCAGAAGGTCACAGCGTGCTATCTTGGGGGGGAATCAACTCGTCACGGGATTGTCGACGGACGTTCAGACTCAACGAGGAATTTGAAATGACCTCATGGACACTCGCTGCGAAACGCTGGTCGTTCGCCGCTTTTCTGATGCTGGCCGTGGTCAGTTTGGATTCCGTCGGAGCAGACGAAAACGCGAACCAGCCCGGAACCGAAGTGCAGGCGTTCGAACTGCAAGTCGTCGACTTGGATGGCAATGTCGTCCCCAACGCCAGCATTGAAATCCGGTGCCGCCCCAGAATGGCAGCCACCGACATCGTCGTGGGTGCGTTTGAAAAGAAGGGCACTTACGGCGTCATGGTCAACGCGGATTCCAATGGGGTTCTGCGTCTGCAGAAGAAGCAGTTCCCAAAGAACATTTCCTTTTCGATCGTGACGGAGGGTTTCGCTCCATATTGGCTTGCGTTGGATCAAAACAAAAATGCCATGCCCGATTCGGCGACCGCCAAAATTGAGCCTGCTTGGGCGGTGGGTGGAGTGGTGCTCGACCCGGGAGGTCGCCCCATCGAGAACGCGGAAGTGCATCCGAGTCTGCCATTTCGCATGTCACCAACAGCGACGAGATCGTTGCATGTTGGCACCTCAATAAAAACAGACGCGAACGGGCGTTGGCGGTATGGACATGTTCCCATCTCCAAACGTGACGTGACGGTCGCGATCAATCATCCCCAATTCGGCCCATTGAGAACCAATCTCTCTCGCAGTGAGTTTGAATCGACTGCGGAACAACCATCCTCGGGCAGCGTCACCTTGACGCAAGGGTTGACATTGGCCGGCTTTGTTCGCGATCCGGAAGGCAACCCGATTGAAGATGCGACGGTCCGAACCAAGTTCCTCAATGAGCTCCGCGAGGCGAAGACGGACGAGTTCGGTCGATATCAGCTAACCGGATGTGAGCAGATGCACTGCCGCGTCGTCGTGTTTGCCAAAGAACGTGCCTTGGATATGAAAGAGGTGCATGTCCGTCCGGGAATGGAACCGGTCGACTTTGTCTTGCCTCCGGGTGGGCGTGTCAAAGTCCGCGTCGTGGATGCCGATGGAAACGGGTTGCCGAAAACCAGGATCTTCCTGCAACGTTGGCGCGGCCGAGTCGGCTACTTTGAGTTCGACCACGTCGATTGCTACACCGACGAAAACGGCGTCTGGGAGTGGAACGAAGCTCCGCTCGATGTGTTCGAAGCGGACATCTGCCCGCCTGGCGGCATGCAGTTGGCCCGACAACCGATCGTTGCCGGTGATGCGGAACACCTGTTTCAACCTCCGCCGCTGTTGGTGATCACCGGCAAAGTGCGTGACGCAGAATCGGGGGAACCCATCACCGGATTTCGCGTGACTCCTGGGCATCGCAATGACAACCCCAGCATTGGATTCGACTGGTACAAGCGCGAGGCTTACACATCCAACTCGGCTGACTACCAAGTGGAATTCAATCGATCGGGCAGTGGCTACGTCGTTCGCATCGAAGCGGATGGATACCGCGTGGCTCAATCACGCGATTTCCAGTTTGACGAAGGCGACGTGACGTTTGACTTTCAAATGGAACCGGCTGAGAGCATCACCGGACAGATTGTTGACGCTAACGGTCAGCCCGCGGCTCATGCCGGCCTGGCAATTTCCAACCATGGAGCACAAATCTCGATCCAAGATGGAATGTTTCGAGATTCTTCCACTTACGCCACCCGATTGGCAGCCGATATCGATGGCCGATTCAGCCTGCCCGTTCGAGATGATCCCTTTCACGTGGTTGTGATTCACGATCAAGGCCACGCGTTCCTGTATTCGGAATCAATCCAAGCAGACGCCCCCATTGAGTTGCAGCCTTGGTCATCCCTGGAAGGCACCTATCGGATCGGTGCAAAGCCAGCGGCCAACACGAGGCTGACGATTTTCGGTGGGGAGTTTCGGTCGGATCACCGGAACACGGGTCGAGTTCACGCGAGTGCGACCACGGTGACGGATGGACAGGGCCGGTATCGCCACCACCGCCTGTTCGACGGGCGCGGGTCCATCAGTCGCGAAATCATCATGATGGTGGACGACGGAGCCGAGGAAATCACCTCGACTCCACGCGTGCCATTCATCATTGGGGCCGGAGAGAACTTGGAACTGGATTTGGGTGGTTCCGGTCGTTCAGCGATCGGCCAGTTGCAGGCTCCGCTAAACTATCCTGAACCGATAATTTGGAGCCTCGCGACGGTCCATGTCAACGTGCGTCTGACGCCACCGACTCCGCTTGTCGACCGCGCGAAGTTGCAGCAGAAACCGGGACAGTGGGAAGCTTGGTTGAAGACGCCACCCGGGCTGGAGTACCTCGCCAGCGCGGAAGCGTACAACCGAGAAAGATCGAGCGCGACTCGGTTTTTCGCAACGGTCGGCGCAGACGGCCTGTTCCGGATCGACGACATTCCTGCGGGCGAGTATGAACTGAGAGCGGATCTCGGACAGGGGCAAAACGGCTCCATCCACGGCCACAAATTGTCGATTCCTTCGTCGGGTGAATCAGAGTCCAGGGAGCTGGTTGATTTAGGAATCATTCAACTCGAGTGAGCACCGCAGTCGCAACTCGCACACGATCGACCAAGCTCCCTTCCATTCCTATCACGCTTCATCGTTCCGCTGCCATGAACTTGTTCGACGACGTTCCAAGCGACCTGCCATCGGAACTGGTCGACGTCTTGGCCGAGGGACAATCGGTTCGCATTGAACGGATAGTTTCCACCGGTCACAAAACGGAACCTGGGACCTGGTACGACCAAGAGCAAACCGAGTGGGTGGTCGTCCTTCGGGGCGAAGCCAAACTCAGCTTTGACGATGGTGAAATCACCACCATGAAAACGGGCGATCACATTCTCATTCCCGCACACCGTCGCCACCGAGTTGAGTGGACCACTCCGAACGAGCCCACACTCTGGCTGGCCGTCTTCTTTGACTAGAGAGCTTTTATCGATCGCGTATGCCGGTTCCCACCGCACGCATCCGAATCGGCCGGTAGGAACCAGCCCCACATCCCACATCATTCTTCAAATTGTTCTCAGCAAGTTGAAAACGGTGGCATACACCAAAACCGCTCATTAGGTTGTACGCAAACATTCGCGGTCGGGAGCAAGCATTGACGAAACGAGAGATCGATCAGAAGAAGGCGATCATGATCGTCATCGAACACCTGGGTGATATTCCAGCCGGCACAAAGTGTTCCGCCGTGCTGTTTGACGCCGAGAGAATCCGCCGCGAAAAGGAATTCCACGCGAGGCTGTACAGCGAGAACGGTGTCCATGACCGAGAGGTGCTCGAAGCGATGGTGGCCGCCAACGTGCCGGACGAGCCCTACTGGTTGGTCTCACTCAAGACCAGCGATGGAGCATTGGGAGACGTCACCCAACTCCACCGAGTCGACGACCGAACTGGAAAAGTCATCCCCGAACCAGCGTGACAAGTCAAAGCATCGCTTCAATTATAAGAATCGCTGCCCACCAAGGTGACTGTCGCCCTCAAGGGTCATTTTCGGGTCAGAAAACAGCGAATTCGAACGCGATTATCCGCGAAGAATAGTTGTCAGCTCACCAGCGGCTGAGTTTTGCCGCAGCAGCAACCAGGTCTATACACTGCGAGCGACCGCAGCAGCGGGCGGACCGCAATTTGCGTCAAGCGGACGAAGAATCGCGACGCGGGTGACTGCTGAGACATATTGGCGTCCGATCATCCTTTAAAAGCCCGCCGAGAGCGATAACACCGCACAAAAGGGTGCACACTGAGCGTTTCTAGGTCTAGTATTGCCTTACGCGGCTCCCCCCGTCCGGCAAATCCGTCGAACGTTTTCAACGCGCAATCTTTCTTGTTCATACAGTTTAGGTAAACACTATGAAACGCTTGTCCACCAAGCGAAACGGATTCACTTTAGTCGAACTCCTAGTCGTGATCGCGATCATTGGCGTCCTGGTCGGGTTGCTGTTGCCTGCCGTCCAGGCAGCGCGTGAGGCCGCACGTCGCATGTCGTGCAGCAACAACTTTAAACAAATGGGGTTGGCTATGCACAACTACCATTCGGCATACAACCAGTTGCCGATCCAAGGCACCGGAACTTACCTTCCAACGACGAACGCAAACAGCGATACATTTCCCGGTCACAACCAGCGCAAGCTAAGCGTCCTGGTTGGAATGCTGCCTTTCATTGAGCAGCAAGGATTGTGGGAGATGATTAGCAACCCACACGTGCCCGATCCGGCCAATCCGACTCAGGTCTGGCAAGCGATGGGGCCTGGCCCTTGGGTTGCAGGTTACGATCCTTGGGTCACGAACATCCCTTCCTACCGATGCCCAAGCGATCCGGGCCAGGGTTTGCCGGCTCTTGGACGAACAAATTACGGCGTCAACATTGGCGATGCGATCAAATGGACCGAGTGGGGCGTCTGGCGTTTGACAGGTGGCTCCTGGAACCAAGGCCACATCAATGAAGTTTCCGGTAGTTGCCGTGGCTTTTTCGTTCAGCGAACGAACAGCAAGTTCCGCGACATCCTTGACGGTCTCTCAAACACGATCGCCGCTGGCGAGTTGCTGTCGGACTTGGGCGACCGAGATGCACGAACATTGATCAATGTCAGCAATGGCTGGTTCCCATCCGGTGTTCGCGGTTCGGCGAATGCCTGCGACAATGACATCGACCCAGCCCGTCCGCAGTTCTGGGCCACTGGAATCTCGACCGAGAACAATGGCACTCGTTCTCGCGGAGCACGTTGGGCCAGCAGCGATGTGCCGTTCACCTGCATCAATACTATGCGAGGTCCAAACACGCCGTTGTGCTTCGGCGGTGGCTTCGACTCAACCGGTCAAGCTTCTCCAAGCAGTCGTCATCAAGGTGGAGCTCACGTCTTGATGGGCGACGGTGCGGTTCGATTCATCACCGATTCAATTGACGCCGGTAACGCGAACAGCAGTTCGGTCTTCACTGGCAACACAGATCATCCAGCTGGATCAGCCAGCCCCTACGGGTTGTTTGGCGCACTCGGCAGCCGTTCGGCGAAGGAAACGATCGGGGAGTTTTAATCCTCGAACAGGACACCCAATATTTGCACCTAATTGTTGGTGCATTGACTCAACTCAGACTTCCATTGACGACTTCCTCTTTCTCAACAAGAAGACATGAAACTGAATTTGATTCGATTCGCAACACTCACCCTGACCGCATGTTGCTTGACCTTCACCGGATGCGGCTCGGACGAACCTTCGGTTGTGACCGGACATGAAGAGATGTCCGCAGAAGACATCGCAGCCGAAAACACCACAGCCGATCCAACTGCAGAGGTCAACGGCGAAGCGTACTGAATCGCTGGATAGCCAATTCACGACAAATTGAAACGGAGACGCGCATGCGTCTCCGTTTTTTCATGCGCGGTCAAAATCACTAACGGACCTTTGCCGGAGAGGAGAATCAGCCATCGACCACAGACGGGATGCGAAGCTCAGCGCGAAGATCGTTTCACCAAACCGAAGTCTATATACAAAGTGGACTTACGGTTCCGGAGGAATGAAACGACCCCGTGGTCGAAAAGCCTCGGATGAGTCATATTGTTGGCCCTCAATCTCATTCATCCCCCATGCCTCGAGAGCCTTCCCTTGCTAACGATCGAGAAATACTCCTTCGGCGTCGGTGACCGTTTCGCCCACCAAGCGGCCGCTCAACTGCGTTCCTTCACTCGTTTGGCCGAAAAGGGCATTCACGTCGCTCCGGTTTGGAATAAATCCAATCGCGAGCACACCTTCGTTGACTCGCAACCACAAAGCGTGCACGACGCTGCCGCCGCCGCCGTCGAAAAGCTCGCCTTCGATCGCCCTTGGCACGTGGACGCGGATCACATCGGTTTGCAAACCGTCGAACCGTTCCTGCCTTGCTCGGACTTCTTCACGCTCGACGTTGCTGACTCGATCGGCAAACCCGCTGACCCAGCCGACATCGACGCTTTCGTTGCCAAGCACAGCGAACTGATCGGAACGCTGGAACTGGAAGGTCTCTCCGCTCCGCTGACCATCACTGAAGAAGACGTTCGTCGCGTCGCGGGTCAGTACATGCTGGCAACCAAGGAAGCGGGCGAGATCGATCGTCATATTGCTTCCGTCAAAGGCGAAGGCAACTACATCGCCGAAGTTTCGATGGACGAAACCGACGAACCGCAAACGCCACCCGAGTTGTTGATCATCTTGGCGATGTTGGCCGACGAAAACATTCGCGTGCAAACCATCGCACCGAAGTTCACCGGTCGATTCAACAAAGGCGTCGACTACGTTGGTGACTTGGCTCAATTCGAACGCGAATTCAATGATGACGTTGCCGTGCTGGCTCACGCCGTCAAAGCGTACGGCTTGCCCGAAGTTCTGAAGCTCAGCGTTCACAGCGGCAGCGACAAGTTCAGCTTGTACCCAATCATTCGCGATTGTCTGAAGCGAACCGGCGCGGGCGTTCACTTGAAAACCGCTGGCACGACTTGGTTGGAAGAGATCATCGGGTTGGCCGAAGCCGGTGGCGATGGGTTGGCACTTGCCAAAGAAATCTACGTTTATGCGTTGGAACACGTCGACGAACTCTGTGCTCCTTACGCCAGCGTCATCGACATCGACCGGTCGCAATTGCCTGATTCGGCAGCTGTCGAAAAGCTCGATGGACCAGCGTTCGCGGAACTGATTCGCCACATCCCTTCGAATCCGAACTTCAACGCCAACGTGCGTCAGTTGTTGCACGTGTCATTCAAGGTCGCTGCGAAAGCGGGCGCTCGTTACACGGATCTGCTGAAGTCCAACGAAGAGATCGTCGGCCAACAAGTCACCGAGAACATCTACGATCGCCACCTGTTGGCGTTGTTCATCGACGAAGATGGCAAAGCCATCGGAACGGGAGCCTGAACATGAAAGCGTTGCAACTGAGTGCTCCCAAACAGTGGGAGCAAATCGACATCGACGAACCATCGTCGCCAGCTGCTGGTGAAGCGTTGGTACGGATTCACCGCGTCGGTGTTTGCGGGACTGACTTGGGCGGCTACCTCGGCAAATTCCCATTCTTCTCGTACCCGCGAATTCCCGGCCATGAACTGGGTGTGGAAGTCCTCGCGGTTGGCGAAGGCGTCGAAAACGTGAAAGTCGGCGATCGCTGCAGTGTTGAGCCCTACATCAATTGCCGAAAGTGTTACTCGTGCGAGCGTGGTTTGACGAACTGCTGCGAGTCACACCAAACGCTCGGTGTGATGTGCGACGGTGGGCTAACCGAAAAGATGATTTTGCCGGCCCGCAAACTGCATCCAGCCAACAACCTTTCGTACGAGCAATCAGCGCTCGTTGAAACGTTGGCCATTGGCTGTCACGCGATCGATCGTGCAAACGTGACCGAAAAAGACACTGTGTTGGTGATTGGTTCGGGCCCGATTGGATTGTCCGCGATCGAGTTCGCTCGTGTGGCAGGCGCCAACGTCATCGTCGCGGACCTCAGCCAAACGCGGTTGGATTTCGTCACGGAGAAGATGGGCGTCACCAACACGATTCAGTTCGATGGATCGGAAGCCGACATCGAAAAGCTGGAAGCGATGACGCAAGGCCGCCGTGCCGATGTGGTCGTCGATGCTACCGGCAACCACCATTCCATGCGACGTGCGTTGGAGATGGCGGCGTTCGGCGGACGAGTCGTCTACGTCGGGATCACTCAGCAAGACTTGCAGTTCCCGCACGCACCGTTCTTACATCGTCGCGAGTTGACGATCCTTGCCAGCCGCAACGCGTTGACTCGCGATTTTTCTCGCATCATTCAGTTGATCGAGTCCGGCGTCATCGACACTGATCCTTGGATCACGCACCACGCGAAATTCGAAGAAGTGATCGAGTCCTTCCCGGCTTGGACAGATCCCGAATCGGGTGTCGTGAAAGCCGTGATTCACGTTTCCTAAGCAGGTCGGCAGGAATGATCGGGTAGAACCTCACGTAGGCGAGTCTCTCTGAGACTCGCAAACGACAGCGTCTCTGAGAGACGCCGCTACGTGATCAAACCCAAAGACTCCCGCTCACGTGCTTAGTACCAGGAAATGCGAGCCCAGGACGGTCAACCAGACCGCCGGGAGATTGGCTCCAAGCTGCACGACGGTCACCCAAGACCGTCGCGGATTTTCTTCAGATTCGTACGCCGGTCTTCCAAGACCGGCGAAGAAACTCTTCAAGCTCGAACGAATCCCTCCCAAAGAGGTCGTTCAGTTTTCTGATACCGCTTTTCGGCAGATTTTTACACAGCGCACCTCTCCCGAAACGAAGTTTGGTGAGAGGTCGAGTGACGCCGTTCAGGCGTACGCCTGGGTGAGGGGCGAGCATGGGAAAGGGCGCGCACTACCCTCCCCGGAATTCTCGCTGAACGCTCGCATTCCGACCCTCCCCAACTGCGTTCAGGAGGGTGATTTCAACCTTGCGAGCACGGCACTTCAAAACTGCACGACCTCCTAAGACCGCCGGGGTACTTACGACGGTCTTGGAAGACCATCGTACGATCGCTTGGTCTCGCTTCGACGGCCCTGAACGTCCTTCTGCTGAGAAAAAGGATGCAAACGCACCGAAAAACGTTGACAAATTCGCGTTCTCTGACAATCACCAGCCACTGCGCCGGTGAGCCGCCCAATCAACCTTGACCCATCTTGCCTGAACTGTATGATTTGCCGTAGTGGCAAGCCAGGGAAGTGCGGTCGCTTGTGACCCCTGCGAGTTCGGCGGATTTTAAGTGCGTTTGTGACTCTAGTGGGTTGAAGTGCTAGTGCATCATCCCCGCGGTTTTGCTAATTGGAGTGACGGAGTGAAGCTGGGTGCTTCGGTGAGAGTTTTCTCTGACCACCCAACCGGCTTCGCGCTTTCCTCATTTCGGTATTGGGCTACCCCACAGGGAGGACGGTTCCCGCCATGACCACAAAAACGGTATTCACGACTGGCGAAGCAGCCAAGATCTGCAAAGTCAGCCAACAGACGATCATCCGTTGTTTCGACAACGGTTCGCTGAAGGGTTTCCGGGTCCCAGGAAGTAAATTCCGGCGGATCCCCCGCGAGCAATTGTTCTTGTTCATGAAGGACAATGGGATCCCGACCGACGCCTTGGAAAGCGGCAAGAAAAAGCTGCTGATCGTCGATGACGACCAAGATCTGGTCGACTTGATGCAGGACGGATTCCAACGTGACGCACGTTTCGACATCCGTACTGCGAACAACGGTTTCGACGCTGGGATGGGTGTGAAAGAGTTTCGCCCCGACCTCGTGATTCTCGACGTCATGCTTCCCGATATCAACGGGAAAGAAGTCTGCCAACGAGTCCGCAGTGATCCTTCGATGGACACCGTGAAGATTCTTTGCATCTCGGGAATGGTCGAGCACAGCAAGGTCGACGGTTTGAAAGCCGCCGGTGCCAACGACTTCATGCAGAAGCCGTTCTCGATTGACGATTTGGTCGGCCGCGCTTGCAATTTGCTCGAAATGGATCGCGGTGTCATCGGCTGATTTGTTTGCCGGCTGGCTACCTCCCATCGTCATCCAGCATGACGAAGGGGCGGTGCATCCCACGCATGAAGAACGCATTTGGTTACCAATGCGTTCAAGCTCGTCGTCGACGTTGCTGCACGCGCTCGTATCACGCGACACAAGCACGACGTTCCGTCGAAAGCTGCGCAACACGCTGCGACATGACCCGGCGTTGTGTTTGTTCACGGCAGCGAAGTTGGTGCAGGAACACGAACGAGGTTGGCGACCGATCGCTGGCCAATGGACCACCAAACAATTGGCGGATTGGTGGGTCCGACACGGTGCCGACGTTTGGGACGGATCCGCGTTTCTCTCGTGCCCCGAATCCCAGACCGGCGAAAGCTTGCTCCAGCGACTCATGCGGCTGGACCAGCATTTTCAAACGCTACCGTTTTCACGGTGGTTGCTGGAATCCGATCTCTGGTGGAAAGCCGCGGGGCTTTCTTGTCGTTCCAGCATTTGCCAATCGTTGCACTCGATCCGTCTGATTGATTCGGACCAATCCAAGTCATCGCCCGTCACAAGAAAACACGCGTCCAATCTGGATGCTCATCAGGCGTTTGGCAAGGTGACCGCGATGGTTGCCGAACGCGAACGTTTGCAAGGTGATTTCTCGGAGTCACTTGAAACGGTCCGGCGCGATTTGGCGAAACAACTGGCTTATGGTTTGTCGCACGAGATCAACAACCCACTTGCCAACATCGCGACACGTGCCCAGGGATTGATCGCTTCGGCGTCGGGACCACAACAAGCGGAGTCGTTGCAACGCATTGTCGACCAGTCCTACCGGGCTCATGCGATGATCGCGGACTTGATGTTCTACGCGCATCCGCCCGAGCCTCAATTTGAATCCGGTTTCGCAACAAAGCAAGTCGTGGAGGACGTCATCGAACCGATGAATGCGTCGCTGCAACGCGATGCGATCACGGTCGAGTTCCATGATGCATTCTCTGTGAAATGCGACGGTGACCCGGCAATGTTCGGCGAGGCGGTTCGGGCTCTCATTCGCAATGCTGTGGAATCGATCGGAGTCGAAGGACAAATTGTGATATCGATCGAACCGGAAGCAGATGCGAAACACTGCCTCGTTCGGGTATCCGACAGCGGCCAAGGCTTGACCGCTGAAGACGCGGCCCGTGCGTTCGATCCGTACTTCAGCGGACGCGAAGCCGGTCGCGGACTTGGGTTGTCGCTGTGCCGAGTCCACCGGATCGCGGAGCTTCACGGAGGATCGATCCGGTTGCATCCGGCACTGATTGGCTGCGTCGCCGAGTTGACTTGGCCGATGCACGCATCCTGAACCGGTTGCGGTCGCCTGGCGAAATTCAGTCGCATTCCAAATCGGGGTCGGATCGCCGATACTGCCGATTCGCAAACCATTCACGCTCCTTTTCATGTGACCAAGACGGTTCGTTCATGTTGCATTCGGCCTCGGAAATTCTGAAACAGCTCGATTCTGGCGATGTCACTGCCGTCGAGATCATCGGACAATCACTCGCAGCCATCCGAGCTTCGCAGCCGACGATCAACGCGTTCACTCACATCGCGGAAGAGACCGCGATGCAGGCCGCGGAGTCCGTGGACGCCGATCGCAAAGCTGGCAAAACACTTGGCCCGTTGGCCGGTTTGCCCGTCGCGATCAAAGACGTTCTGTGCACATCGGACATGCCAACGACATGCTCGTCCAAGATGCTGCAGGATTTCGTCCCGCCATACGACGCGACCGTGGTCGCTCGGCTGAAGAGTGCGGGCGCGATCGTGGTTGGCAAAACCAACATGGACGAATTCGCGATGGGTGCCAGCACCGAAACCAGTGCGATGGGCGTGACGGGCAACCCGTGGGACACGACCAAAACACCAGGCGGAAGCAGCGGTGGTGCGGCAGCCGCCGTCGCAGCGGGAACCGTGCCACTCAGCTTGGGCACTGACACCGGAGGATCGATCCGGCAACCGGCAGCGTTCTGCGGCATCACCGGATTGAAACCCACCTACGGTCGAGTCAGCCGGTACGGGTTGGTCGCGTTTGCCAGCAGCCTCGATCAAGCCGGCCCGATGGGTTGGTCAGTCGATGACGTCGCCATCGGGTTGCAAGCAATGGCGGGTTACGACCCTCGTGACAGCACCTCGGTTAACGCGGAAGTCCCCGATTTCACTCCCGCGATGGCCGCCGAAGACGTTCGAGGCATGCGGATCGGCGTATTGCGAGAAGGGCTCGACCAAGACGGCATCTCGCCCGCCGTTCGCGACGCTCTCGCGACCGCTGAATCGGTGCTTCGTGAACAGGGTGCCGAGATCGTCGAAGTGGAACTGCCACACAGCAAGTACTGGGTGCCGACCTATTACGTGATTGCACCCTGCGAAGCCAGCAGCAACTTGTCTCGATTCGACGGAGCTCACTACGGCTATCGCGTTGGCGACGCCGAGATCGCAGCGGCTGATTCCGGACCGCTCGAAGCGATGTACTCGCTCAGTCGTGCGGGCGGATTCGGCAGCGAAGTCAAACGCCGAATCATGGTCGGCACTTACGCTCTGAGCGAAGGTTACTACGACGCGTACTACAACCAAGCGCTCAAGGTCCGCCGATTGATCCGCAACGATTACGACGCCGCATTCCAGCAAGTCGACTTATTGCTCGGCCCGGTGACTCCGTCGCCCGCGTTCGCTCTGAACGAAAAAACCGACGACCCGATCGCGATGTACCTGTGCGACCTGTTCACCGTCGGAGCCAACTTGGCTGGCGTGCCCGCGATTTCGCTGCCCGGAGGATTCGACGCCGCCGGATTGCCGGTCGGGGTGCAATTGCAGGCACCGGTGATGGAAGAGACTCGGCTGCTGCGAGCCGGGAATGTGTTCCAAATGGCCAGCGATTTCCACACTCGCCGGCCGCCTATTTTTACTGCAAATCATTCGCAATAAGGTCTTGCCGCGACATTGCCGTCGATTTAGATTGGTCGCATGACTGATTCAAAACCTTCGTCGGCAGCCGATCCAACTTGGGGAGAAATCCCGGCTGGATCGGTCGTGGAAGGTGTACCGGCAAGCAATCCGGCGGTGGAGTCAGTTCCTTCGGCGACAACGATGTCGACCGGTGGAATGCCAAAAATCATCCGATTCGAGGCCTTGGCACGTTGCGGTGGTGAAATCTGGATCGAAAACGAAGGCCAGATTTACCGACTCCGTAAGACCCGCCAGGGCAAACTGATTCTGACGAAATGACCTTGGAATCCATCCGTGCATACCAGTGAAACGATCCTAGCAGTGATCCCCGGCGCGACCGAGCATGAGCGCATGGTCGTCGCGACGCGATTCATCGAAATCGCCGAGCGATTGAAGTTGCATTCGGCCGACGCCGTGGCTGAACAAGAGCGAGCCGATGACAGTCGCCCGTTCTGCGAACAGCTCACCAGCGTGCAATCGCAACCGATTGTGCTTCGTCAAGAAACATTCAGCGAAGCGGTTGGATGGTTCACTCAAAGCTGCGTCGAAATGAGCCGCGAGCAATGGGAAATGATGCGTCGCACCATGGTCCCCACAACGACGCCGGCCATTCAACGCAAACGTGTTGTGCGACGCCCGAACATGATGCACGCCGACACACCATCGGTCCTCCCGTTCAAACCATCACGAGCCGTCTCGGCTTAGCACGCTGCTTCAAGCTGAACGAAGGTCGTGCAGTTTGTTGATACCGCTTTTCGGCAGATTTCAGCATGACGTACATCTCCCGAAACAGAGTTTGGGGAGAGGTCGAGCGACGCCGTTCAGGCGTACGCGAGGGTGAGGGCCGGGTATGAGAAGTGGCGCCGGGTCGCGATGAGGCTTGGCCGTTGAGGGCGGCACGACGGAACAGTTGAGGACAACTGTTCTACTCTCATGTTCAGGCAGAAGGATTCGTTGCCTCGTCCACTACGTTCGCGACTTCACTCGTCCAGCAACAAAGTTTGCAAACGAGTCACCGCTTTCTGAAGCTGTGCCTTGGTCCTCAGTGGTGGGATCCGCTGCACGAACTTCGGACTGACGCCCTTGGACTGCAGGAACTGCTTCAGCATTTTTGGATCGCCATCGCGAAATGCTTCCGCAGCGTGATGAACGCGAGGCCCATAGGTCGCATCGACCAATCGTTCGATGACCATCGACCAATACGTCAGCCAATCGCTTTGACGTTTCTCAGCGGGATCCGGAACCGAATTAGCATCTTGAATCGAGTTTGCGTTCGAGTCGCCTTCCGCGGAAGGCGTTTGTTCAAACTGTCGAATCTGTTGTTCGATCTCACGTGGCCAGCACGGATCCAACGTGGTTGCTTCGAAGTGGGTGGCCTCGAGAAAGCTATCGCGTGGACAACGTTGAACGTAGGCATCCAAAAGTGACTGACGCCAAGAACCAGGCTCGATCGGTCGTCCTTCGGTGATCTCAAGAGCGATCAGGTTTCCCATCTCGACATAGATGGCTTCGACGGTGGCCTCGAACATCGCCGCCATCGCGGGAGCCGGACGAGAAGTCAGCAGCGACGTGGCAACTCGTTCGAGCAACCAAATCTTTTGCTCTGGTTCCCACATATCGTACCAGTGCGGCGGATCGAAACCCGCGACAGGTCCGGAGATCGTGAAGAGCACATCGCTGTCTTCATCGTGATCAACTTCGGCAGCGGGATTTATCTCATCAACCAACTGATCCACCATCATCGCGACCGTTCCGCGAAACAATTCCGCTTCGGGACCGACGAGACATCGATTTCCGTTGGTCAGGGGCCACATAGAAAGCTGCCAGTGGAAGGAAAAAGCTTTTGCAATCGGCCCATGTCATTTTCGGACGCCAGGGCGGAACGACGCGTGTCATCGATTTCGATGCTGCGACACTCCGACCTGGAAAGGCCGTTCTGATGTATCAACAGGTTAATCTGTTCGGCGAGCAAGTGGCCAATTTGTCCCCAAGCCCGGAGCCGCAAAATCGCCGAGACGGGGTCTCGAGCGTGAACGACCGCGAAAACACGCTCTCCCTGCAACACCGAGTGCAGACAAACTTCTGCGGAAGTTCGGTTGTTCAGGTCCGGAATGATGACCACGGAAGGGTCGGATTCCACCAATTCACGTTGCAACGGGTTCCATTTTCGAGCCGGACGCCCGTGCGTTTGGCTGGACCAGACACCCCACAACCTCGCCAAGGGATTTTTGTCCAGACTTTTTCGTCCGCAGTAAATTGTCAGCCCGCTTTCGGCAACCAATTGATTTTGCCAAGTCGCTCGCTCGGCGGCTTTGAGATCGTAGGCGGTTAAGTTCATGGGCGACGGAACGACGGGCTTGGCAATCGGCGGCGGCTGAGGAGTTCGTTTTGCAGATGTGTTCTCAAGAGGGTCGACATCCGTTGCTTCTGGTTCGACGACCGCTCCAGTGGACTGGGCCGGTGGTTTCAATTCGCCATACAGTTCATCGCATGCCTTTCGAACCACGGTTGCTCGCGCGAACAAGGGACGCATCTGCAACCCGCTGATTCGCCGAACGTCATCGGCCAATAGCAACGCCGAAGGAGACGCGATGGCGACCTCCAGACTGTGATCCTGAACGGCCAAGGGAACCAGCTCATTCTCTTTGCAAAAGTCAGCAGGCAGATATTGCGTGAGACGGCGGTCAACGGGAATCGACAACCCGATCGGCGGCTCGAACAACGGCAACAAATAGTGCGATGCATAGACCGAAGCGAGCTTTGATTCGTCGGTCAAACCACACTGTTCAGCCAACTGTTCTTCCGGCGGTTGGTCCTTTTCATCAGTGTGCTCGAGTTGCCCCCACATTTCGTCTAGCCAACCGATTGACGGTTGGCTGAAATCGACTGACGTTAAATTCATGGTGCCGTTTCGTATTGCTGAACAAGTGCCTCATCGAAACAGATAGGTCGATTCGCTCCAGCGGGCTTGACGAATCATTGGGTTCGCTGGAGAACCTCGCCGTCCCGCTTTGCTTCGGAACCGATTGTTCTGATTTTGCAAACAATGCCGACGATATCACGCGTCCGTCTCGTCTTTGCTTGACCCCAAGAAATGCTGACACCGATCGAATTGCCCGCCGGCTTGGACTCGACCGAAATCCCGACCGAAATCCACGCGATGGTGCATGGGGTCAAACAGAGAATCGAAGCCTTCCAAGACCGCTGGGACCGACCCCAGATCGAATTGTTTGTCGCCGCCGACTACTTGCACGTCTATCAGACAATGCGTTGGGTCGCCGAATCACAAATGCTGAACAATTCGCGATTTGTGGAATGGGGATGCGGATTCGCCGCGATCACGTGGCTGGCGGCTGCGGTCGGCTGGGATTCCATCGGAATCGAATCCGAACCAGAACTGATCCGCCAGGGCGAAATGACACTGAAGGATTGGCAGGAAACGCTCGCCGCGATCCCGAAGGCTGGACCGACTCCCGAATTGGTGAGAGGCAACTTCCTGCCGGAGGGATCCGAGACGCTCGCGGACGATCCGACGCTGCCAAGTCTTGGCCACTCGATCGAATCAGCCTACGCGTCGATCGGTTTGGATGTGGAGGACTTCGGAATCATCTACAGCTACCCTTGGCCGGGCGAAGACGATTTCCATGAATACGTTTTTCATCGCTATGCGGCGTACGGTTCGGTGATGGTGCTTTTCAAAGGCCCCAACGAAATGCGAGTTTGGCGAAAAACCCGCGGCCGCAGCTGAAACGGGTTGCCGGCCCCTCTTCACCGCGGTTATCAACACGGACGAAGTTCTCCCAACAAACGCCACCAGTCACCGAGCCTGTACGATGGCCTTCCAAGGCCGTCGCAGTTCCCCCGATATGTACGATGGCCTTCCGAAGCCGTCGATTCAACTGCGTTGGTATTTCAAGACCGTCGATTCAACACGCGACGGCCTTGGAAGGCCATCGTACGAACTCCTCAAACCCTGATACGACCATGCTCCGCCTTGGTGCAGTTTCCTATCTGAACACAAAACCGTTGATCGAAACGCTTCCGGAGCGTTTGGGACAACTTGGCAAGTTGCGTTTGGATCTGCCTTCGAGGCTTGCTCGCGACCTAGCGGCTGGTAAATTGGACATCGCGTTGATCCCCAGCGTCGAATATTTCCGCGGGGGAGACGACTACGAAATCATTTCCGACGCCGCGATTGCTTGTCGCGGCCCGGTCTGGAGCGTGCGGGTGTTGAGCCGAGTTCCGATGAACCAGATCCGAACATTGGCTCTGGACGAAGGCAGTCGCACCAGCGCCGCGATGTCCCAGATCTTGCTGGCGGAGATGCATGGACTGCGTCCGGAAACAGTGCCATTCCCGATCGGTTCATCGCCCGACGAAATCGACGCCGACGCGTTGTTGATGATTGGCGATCGAGCCATGCATCCGGCTCCGGCCAAGTACAAAGAGATCTGGGACCTTGGCGACCGCTGGGTTCGCTGGACCGAGTTGCCATTTGTGTTTGCCATGTGGGTGGCCCGCCGCTCCGCCGTCGCTGATCCTGAGATCCGCCAGCAAATTGAAACCGCATTGAACGTGTCCCGCGACGAGGGAATGCAGCAATTCGAAACTATCGCCAAACGCGAAGCCGCGGGTCACGGTCTGACGATTGAGGACCTGCATCGCTACTTCGCTGAGAATCTTCACTTTCAACTCGGCAACGGCGAACGATCGGGGCTGGCAGCCTTCCGCGAAAAAGCCGAACATCTGGGGCTGGTCCCCGCTTCCCACTCACCTTTGCAAGATTGATGAACGCACCCGCCAACTCATCTGCCGTCCACGAAATCCTCGCCAAGGCCGTCGCTGGGGACCGGCTGACATCCGCCGACGGTCTGACGCTGCTCGAAAGCCACGACCTGGCAGCGATCGGTGCCGCCGCCGAAAAGATTTCGCGAGCCAAGCATCCGGAACCTTATCGCACCTACAACATCGATCGGAACATCAACTACACCAACGTCTGCACGGCGGTGTGTGACTTCTGCGCGTTCTATCGTGGACCGAAAAGCGACGAAGGTTACGTGCTGCCTCGTGAAGTTCTGCTGCAGAAAATCCAAGAGACCGTTGATCTGGGCGGCAACCAAATCTTGCTGCAAGGCGGCCTGCATCCAAAGTACAAACTCGATTGGTACGAGGAGATGCTCGGCGACATCAAGTCACGCTTTCCCGAGGTGAACGTTCATGGTTTCTCGCCGCCAGAACTGCATCACTTCACCAAAGTCAACAAGCTACCGCTTCGAGATGTCCTGTCGCGATTGAAAGACGCGGGACTGGGCAGTGTGCCTGGTGGTGGTGCCGAAGTTTTGACCGATCGCGTTCGCAACGAGATCACTCGTGGCAAAGTCATGACAGACGATTGGTTGAACGTCATGCGAGTGTGGCACGAGCTGGGCGGGATCAGTTCCAGCACGATGATGTTCGGTCACGTCGAGACACTCGAGGAACGAATCGAACACCTCGATCGTTTGCGAAGTCTGCAGGACGAAACGGGTGGCTTCACCGCGTTCATCTGCTGGACGTTCCAACCTGACAACACCGACATGTCTGACGTTCGACCGACCGGCTCGTTCGAATATCTAAAAATGTTGGCCGTCTCGCGATTGTTCTTGGACAACATTCCCAACATTCAAAGTAGTTGGGTCACGCAAGGTTTGAAGATTGGGCAAATGGCGTTGATGTTCGGTGCCAATGACATGGGAAGCCTGATGATCGAAGAAAACGTCGTTGCCGAAGCCGGAACGGTGCACTATCTGTCATTGCAACAAATTCGCGAAGCAATTGAGGAACTCGGTTTCATCCCTCGCCAGCGTGATGTGCACTACAACCTGGTCGACGAACAATTGGAAGCCAAAGCCATTCAGGCAAACGGGGAACAATCGGCAAGAGAATTGGTCCAATTGGCGGTTTGACCGAAGTCCGGTAGTCTTTTCAAAACTGGTGCGGAAGTTGCCCTGTGTTCATCACGTGGTGCAAAACTTCTGATTCAACCGACCGACTATCGCCAACTAGATCTCACGCATGCGTTTCCCGCGATCCTCCGGCATCCTTTGTCACATCACCAGTTTGCCATCGGAATTGGGCATCGGTGACCTGGGTTCCGCAGCGTACGAGATGGTCGACTTCTTGCACGCGGCCGGCCAATCGATTTGGCAAATTCTGCCCCTCAGTCCTCCCGCCTATGGCAACTCGCCCTACAGTGCGTACTCCGCGTTCGGGGGCAACGCGTTGTTAATCAGTTTGGAAACGCTGGTCGACGAAGGTCTGCTTGAATCGTCCGACGTGCAAGGGTTCCCCGAAAGTGATCCAGCATGCGTGGACTTCGGCGTGGTCAGCGAGTTCAAACACGCGCGGTTGAAACTGGCCTACGAACGCTACCTTGCGAATCCACCTCGCGAATTGAAGATTGCGTTCGAACTTTTCTTGGACACCAACGATTGGTGGCTCGATGAGTTCTCTTTGTTCGAAGTGTTCTTGAACAAGTACAAAGAATCGAACTGGTCCAAGTGGCCCGATCCAATCAGTCACCGCGAAGCGGATGCACTCGGGCAAGCTCGCCAAGAAATGGCACGCGAAATTGATTATTCGCGGTTCCAACAATTTCTGTTCGATCGCCAATGGAACCGACTGAAGGCGTACGCAAACGAGCGACAAGTTCAACTTTGCGGCGACATGCCTATCTTCGTTGCCTACGAGAGTGCTGATGTTTGGGGCAACCAAGACATGTTCGCACTGAAGGAGGACGGCACGCCGGCATTGATCGCGGGAGTTCCGCCGGACTACTTTAGCGAAACAGGACAACTTTGGGGCAACCCACAATACGATTGGGAAGCACTGGAGAACGCCAACTACGCTTGGTGGACGGCACGCTTCCGTCGGGCGTTGGAGCAATTCGACTTGTTACGAGTCGACCACTTCCGGGGCTTCGAAGCCTACTGGGAAGTTCCCTACGGTGCGGAAACAGCAATCGACGGACAGTGGCGAACCGGCCCCGGTGCAAAACCATTCCAAGCCGCCGCGAAAGAACTCGGCGAACTTCCCTTCATCGCGGAAGACCTGGGAATGATCACCGACGCGGTTCATCAGCTGCGTGAAGAACTCGGCTTTCCCGGAATGCGAGTTCTGCAGTTTGGATTCGCCAACATGGAAGATGACTTCCATCGACCATCGACCTATCCCGAATCGTGCGTCGCCTACACCGGCACCCATGACAACGACACGGTGATGGGTTGGTATCACTTGCGTACGCCACCCGAAGCAGGCTCGGATCCGCTCGACGATGTCGTGCACAGCGACGAAGAGGTGCATTGGCAGTTGATCGATGCCGTCATGTCATCGGAAGCAGAAATCGCGATCGTTCCGATCCAGGATGTGTTGGGACTCGGCAACGAAGCCCGAATGAATTTGCCTGGCATCGCAGATGGCAATTGGGCATGGCGATTGTCACCCCAAGCGTTGACGCAAGCCCACGCCGACCGTCTCGCTTCGCTCTGCCAAGAACGAGGCCGCCTGACGCACGAAGTTCCCAGCGTCGGCTAACAAACGCTCAAAAAAACCTGTAGCACGGTGTTCCCCCTCCGTGACCAAGCGCAATCCGAATCAAAAGATCCACAACCAGCGCCCGCCCCCAAACAAAGTTCCCAGCGTCCACGTCACCCTCCCAAACAAGACAACCAACGCACAGAAACAGCTTAGACAACTGTTCGACTCTCACGTGCGTCTCGGTGGGGGACCACCAAGCGACAGGTATTGGATCGAAATCTCTTTTCGCGAATTTCTGATTTTTCGCGCGCCGTGTGGGCTTCTCACCCCACTGTCTTCCTGAACACGCGATGATCAGGGGTGGCGAATTCGCTTCCGAGCGTGAACGCCGCGGCATCTTGGTTCTCACGAGACGCCGGCGTCTTGAATTTGTTGGAAAGGAAAGGGGATCACTCATGGCCAGAGGAAATTCCACGCTCGACGCGCCGGATCCAATCCCGCCTCCCGTTGAACGTCCCGTCTGCCAGAACCAATCCCGAGATCGCGCGAGCTCGCGTACCGCAGCCCGTTGGGACGACCTCAATCCAACCGACGCGGATCTGCTCGACGCCTGGGTCACGGACGATTGTCTCGAAGCCCTCGACACACTGGTCCGGCGCTACGCCCAAATGGTTCTCAGCGTTTGCATCCGACGCTGCAACGACCGAGCCGACGCCGACGATGCAATGCAAACGACATTTTTGTACCTCGCCCAATCGGCGAAGAAGATCCGAAGCCCAGAACGGTTGGCCGGATGGCTACACCGTGTCGCCCAACGTGCCAGCATCGCGACCATGATGTCACCTGAACGCGCTCACCAGGATTTGTCAGACGTCCCCTCGGAACCCGTCGATCCATTGGAACGTTTGACGCTTCGACACCAAGCAATCGTATTGGACGAAGAACTTTCGGAACTGCCCGAAAAGTACCGATCCGCCATCGTGTTGCATCATCAGCAAGGCGTCACGGTCATCG
This sequence comes from Rhodopirellula bahusiensis, assembly GCF_002727185.1. Lineage (NCBI taxonomy): Bacteria > Pseudomonadati > Planctomycetota > Planctomycetia > Pirellulales > Pirellulaceae > Rhodopirellula > Rhodopirellula bahusiensis. The sequence continues at coordinate 27,389 of NZ_NIZW01000011.1, read as the reverse complement.
AAACAGCCAAACGAATGGGAACCACCGAAGGAACCGTTCGCGGTTGGCTGGCTCGTGGCAAATCGCGTCTCGCTCGACAACTTCGACTTCGTGGCGTCGCACCGATGGCAGCGTGGGCGGCAGCTCATGCCTGGAGCGCCACCGAAGCGATGGCCGCGCAAGCCGCCTTCGAACTCACTTGCCCACCAACGACGACCATTCCAACTGGCGAACCAGACGCCGCCCCCGGCGCAGACCTTGGCAAATCCCATTGGGCCGATTGCTCGTCACCCACCCACTTCTCTGCTCTTGAATCTCATTTGACACAAGGAATCGCCACCATGCCTGTCGTCACCATTCTCGGGTCCACCGCCGCCATCGGATTGGCCTTGCTAGTCGCTTTCGCGGTCCCCGCCGGCAACGATGAAAATGGACGCTCCGCCAGCGTTCTTACATTCGCGACACCGGACGCAGACTCTTCCACCACGCTGGCGCAATTCACGCAAAACACGCAAGCCAACAATCCGGATGCAGGGCCTCGTACGCAACTTCCGGGCGTTCAATCGGTGCCTGCTCCCGTTCGGCCGACACCGCCCACACCACCGATTCCCCCCACCCCGCCCGTACCATCCACCGGCACCAGCCAGGTTGCGAAGCGAGTGGCGGAAACGCTGGATCAGCCAACGTCACTTTCGTTCGAATCCAATATCCGTTCGCTACCGGAAACACTGCAAGACTCGATCCGGACGCCAGTCCTGCTCGACGAACAAGCCATGACACTGGGACAGATCGACATCGACAGCCTCCATGTTCAGTTCGATTCGAAGGGTGATCAACCGCTTCGTACATTGCTTCGAAAAGCCTTGGAGCCTGCGGGTTTGAAGGCAATCGTCGACGACGACGGCCTGCTGATCACAGCCGACATGACCGTGCTGACTCGCAGAGGAGTTTCGACCGATCGCTGGTTGGACATGACACCGGAAGAGGAAGTGAAGCTCGATGAAATCATGGACAGAAAGGTTTCCTACAACTTCCCCGATATGCCATTGAACGATGCCGCTCGCATCATGTCGGAAGATGTCAATTTCCCGATCCTGATCGACAAGCTTGCCTTGGAAACAGAAGGGTTTTCGATTGACGTCCCGGTAGACGTTGCCGTCGAGTCCGTTTCTTTTCGGTCCTTTCTGCGTCTGATGCTTCGTCCAATGGACCTAACGTATCAATACAAGGATGAGGTGTTGCAGTTCACCAGCGTGGAAGCGAGTGACGCAAGTCTTCGGCAGCGGTTGTACTTTCTCGAAGGCACCGGCCTGCCCAGAGGAGGCGACATTGGCACGATGGAAATGATTACATCGACCATCCAGCCGGACGCCTGGGAAGCTCTCGGCGGCTACTCGACGATCAGTTCCGTCAACCATTCGCGAGAAGGCCGTCCCGCGTTGCTCGTCAGCACAACCGACGAAGTGCACAAAGAAGTCGAAGACCTGATGCGTGCTCTTCGCGATACACACACCGGCGAAGACCCACGTCTTCCCGACGAAGAGTTCCAGCAACAACAAAAGAAGAGACTGCAACCAATTGGAGCGGGAATGATGGGCGGTGGTGGGGGAGGCGGTGGTGGCGGATTCTTCTGAGTCGAATCTTGTCGGAGCAAAGCGTCGTCTAGGGCTCGACGCTCCTCATATTAGGCCGGACCGACCAACGGGAGTTCCGGCAGCCAATCCAAACGACGCATCAATCCCCAACCGGCAACTCGCCGGCTTCATTGGTTTGCATCAGGAACTCGAGCAAGTCCGCGACCTCCTGCGGCGTCATCGCTGACAACAAACCAGCCGGCATCAAGGATTGCTCGTTCGGCTTTTTGACTTCGACGTCTTCTGCCGCTAGCGTTGTTTGAGTTCCATCGGCTTGTTGCAAAACCACGACGTCATCGTCCTCACGAAGAATTCGCCCAGCGACCAAATCTCCGTCGACGGTCAACAACGTGTGACTCTGCCATTCAGGTTCGATCTTCGCACTCGGGTCGATGATTCCTCGCAAGACTTCAGCGCGTGTTCGACGCTTACTGATTCCCGCCAGCGACGGGCCAACGTCTTTGCCCAGACCTCCGATGCGGTGGCATTGTCGACACTGGGACGCAGCCGATTCGTAGAACCATTGCAAGCCTCGCTGGGCGTCTCCCTTCAATGTCAACAAAGCATCCGCGTCTGGTGAATCACCCACCATCAGCTTTCGCTGGCTCGGGTCGATCCATGGCTGCAGCAAACCGAGAAGCACGGGTGACTCTGGTGCGTCGTCGCCGCTCAACATTTCCCCGACCGTTTGCTTCGCTTCGTCCGGCGCCTTTCCGGCAAGTGCCCGCCACAACCGCATTGCACGGACAGTCTGGTTGTCATCCGTCGCCGAGAGTTCAGCTGCTTGCGTCTCTCCGCTGGCGGGCTGTGATTCCACCCAGTCCCACAGCATCGCTGCCCCGGCCAGATCCACCGTCGTACATCCGACGCGAGGCATTTTGCCGGGCCCGCCAGTTGCAACGCGGTAGACCAACGCGGATCGCTCAGGATGCCCGGGCAGAACAACACATGTATCGGCTCCCAAACCAAAGTCACCCTGTGCCGCCGGTACGTCCCTCAACGCCGTTTGGTCCAGCGGCCGGTTGTGCCGCAGATCCATCTTGGATGTCGCTCCACCAGCTGGTCGATGACAGTGCGCGCAATTCGAATGCAGATACGAACGTGCCCGTTGTTCGAGCGGTTGGTCTTCATCGGAAGGATCCACCATCTCAAATCCAGGTTTGGATTTCGCGCTCACCAAGAACCCTGCATGAGCGAGCTCGTTCCACGATCCAGGACCGGCTTCGTCCCGCAAATTCTCCGGCACCAGCGAAGCCGCTCCCGGGTTGGCGACGTTGTGACAAGTGATGCAAACATCGCGGGGATAAAACCGATGTTCCCAATCCCGCGGTCCCCAAATTGGATCAGCAACGCGAAAGGTTTGTGTGGCTCCCATCGCCGGAACCAGCGTCGCATCGGTTTGTTCCTCGTTCCAAGCAAACGTGGTCGGATTCCAGTTCAATCCGTCAAACGACAGCACCTGAGTCTCCAGCCGAATCGTCTTCGGATTCCCATCCGAATCCAAGACATCGCGGATCAAGGTGTTCGCGAATACAGTGCCCGGGGTGTAGCGTTTACGCATCGGGTGGATTGGTTCTTGACCTGGAATCCCAACGAACCGAACCGTTCGAATTCCATCGCGGAACATGGTCGCGGCAGGCTCGTAGGCAACGACACCGGGGTTCGGAATCAAATCCTTCGTGTCAGAAAACAAGCCGGTTTCGCTGAGCCGCTGAGGGAACGATGCGTAGTCGTCCACCGATTCGTTCTCAATCAACCGGTACAGCCCACCGGAGTAGTCGACCAACAGAATTTCCGCCGCGGCACCGCTCTGACTGACAAAGAAGTCGATGATTTTCAAACCCGTGCTGGCAATTTTTCTCGGCACAGGTGGCTTGCCCGTTTGCGTTTTCGACTGCGTGTCGATCGACCACACATTCCCGTTCATGTAGCAACCACACAAGTACTCACCCACCAGCGATGCATCCTGTCTGACAACCGAAGCGTTCAGCGGAACAAACACGCCACCTGTGATCGATTGCGATTCGCTGCGAGGGAACACGACCTCCGGCAAAATCACTGGTCCCGGACCTGGCGTCTGTTCCAAATCAACCGGATGGGGACCTTCGTAGAGACTCCAACCATGATTGCCGCCGGGTACGATCCGGTGCACCATCTCGCACTTTTCCCAACCCACATCGGCCACCCATAGGTCTTCGGTCGCAGGATCAAAGGCTGCGCGAAAACCATTGCGCAATCCAAACGCGTAGATCTCGCCGCGTGCCCCCGCGACATCCACAAACGGGTTGTCCTCGGGAATACGATAGGGCAACGTCGTACCGTCGGCTGCTTGACTGGTTTCATTCACATCAATTCGCAACACGCTGCCACGAAGGTCGCCGATGTTTTGAGCGGCTTTGTTGACGTCGGGTGGAAAGGGCAGCGAACCATCACCGGTCGTGATGTAGAGCAGTCCGTCGGGACCAAAGTTCAGCGAGGCTCCGATGTGGTCACCCGACGGATACGACAGCAAATCCAAACGGGACTCGGGATCAATCGTCGGAACTGAGTCCAAATCATTCTCTACCACCCCGTCATCGCCAGGCATGTTCATTCGGAATCGCGAAATTCTTGTGCCACCTTCGACGTCGTGGGGACGGATGGACCAAACCACGTAGAGATAGCCATTGTTTTCGAAGTCCGGATGCAGCGTCAGATCTCGCGCCGCAGCAAACTTTTCATCGGGATTGACTTTCAAATTCGTGGCGTTGATGTCGAGCGCCAACTCCATCGTTTCAACGTCGTCACGATTCTCAAACGTGGAGACTTGCCCGCTCACCTGCAGCAACAAACGGCGATTCGTGCCAGGCAAATCCATCGCGGTGATGGGCGATCTCACCACCAAATTCGGATGAACTCTCTGCACCTTCAAAGGCAACGGCGGCTCGGGGGTGCCCTGCAATCGCGATTCGGTCCAGGCCGGTCGTTCAGCCCGCAAGTTCACACCGCAAAATAACAGCGACAAAAACGCAGCGGACAGGGCTGACAAGAACAATTTCGACGAAAACATAGGGAAGACGAGCCGGGGGAAGAGGTGGGGATGAGTCCGATATCTTAACCGAACGGATGGACAAACCATCACGTCTGTGGACTTCCCCGGGTGGTGGATTTCATCGCATTGCGACACAATTTGTCTGGCTGCGGCGACGTCGCATCCATCCCATCGTGTTCTCATACGCTCCATTCCCAAACGTGCATTGATAGATGGCTTTCTGGCGATCCAAGAAGAACGACTCGAGCGACGAATCCACCACCCCCGCCTCGCCATCGGCGGGTGACGAAGCTGCGGCCGGCCCAGAAAGATCGACCGGCCCAGATAACTCGGCCGGCCCAGAAAGCTCCGGTGGCCTGTTTGGCAAGATGAAGAACGGCCTGCAGAAGACTCGCCGGGTGCTTGGAACCGACATCCGCGACTTGTTCAAAGCCGAAGGCCGCTTGGTCGACGAGGACTTCCTTGGCGAACTCTACGCTCGCTTGATCCGCACCGACATGGGCGCCGGCCCCGCCGGACGAATTCGCGATCGAGTCGCCAAGGACTTTCGCGGCCGCGTGGTGCACTTGGAAGAAGTCGTCGAAACAATCACCGAAGACATTCGTGAACAACTGAAACAAGATCACGGCGACCTCGCCAAAGCGGACTCGCCACCGACGGTCATTTTGGTCGTCGGCGTCAACGGAAGCGGCAAGACGACATCGATCGGAAAGCTGTCGCATCATCTGGTTTCGCAAGGCCACAAGATCGTTCTCGGTGCGGGCGACACCTTCCGCGCCGCCGCGGTGGAGCAACTGACCATTTGGTCCGAGCGAATTGGTTGCGAAATCGTGACCGGCCCCAGCGGAGTGGATCCCGCCAGCGTCGCCTATCAAACGACCGAGAAAGCGATTGAGATCGGTGCCGACTACGCGATCATCGACACGGCCGGACGCCTGCAAACGCAAGGCAAGTTGATGTTGGAATTGGAAAAGATCCGCCGCGTTATCGACAAGAAACTGCCTGGCGCTCCGCACGAGGTTCTGTTGGTTCTCGATGCCACCGCGGGCCAAAATGCAATCAGCCAAGCAAAAGGGTTTAGCAACGCGGCGGGATGCACGGGGATCATTTTGTCCAAGCTGGACGGGTCCGCGAAAGGCGGCGTCGTCTTACCAATTCGCGAACAATTCGAACTGCCAGTCAAGTTCGTCGGGCTGGGCGAAGGCATCGAAGACATGACGAAGTTTGATCCAGACACGTTTGCCGCAGCGTTGCTGGAGGCCTAATCGCAATGCTTCATTTGCATTCCGAATCGACAAAGCGTTGGCTGGAACAAGTCGACAACCATCTCGATGAACTGCTGCTCGATCACGCGCACTGCGAACGCAAAGCCGCGTCGACCGCGATGAACCTGATGAACGCATACACCGAGAACCTCGACATCTGCCGCGAGATGGCAACGATCGTCGAAGAGGAACTCGAACACTTCTTCATGGTCGTCGACATCCTGAAGCAACGCGACATTCCGTTCCGGCGGATCGCTCCGGGACCATATGGTCGCAAACTAACCGCTTTGATACGCCAGAATGATCCTAACCGTGCCGTTGATCGGTTGTTGGTCGCGTCGTTGATCGAGGCTCGCAGTTGCGAACGGTTCCGTTTGCTTGCTGACCATGTTGTTGACCGCGAGCCAGAGTTATCAGCGTTTTACGCGGGTTTGTTCGAAAGCGAAGCCCGCCATCACACCACCTACGTGAAGCTCGCCGAACATTTCGCGGATCGCGAAACGGTTCGAGGACGTCTCACGGAACTGTCCAAGTTGGAAAGTGAGATCATCGCTGAGGGCAGTGAACTGCCTCGAATGCATTCGTGACTCGATTGTTTCACGCAGCCATTTCATCGCTTTCAAAGTGAAGAACAAAGCGTCTGCACAGGCCACCAAGTTTCACGGCACTGGCCGCGCAAATTGCAACTCAAGACCAACAAGTTGGCACCGAGTTTGCTTTGCTTGCCCGTCGCGGAAAAGACGAAATAATCTTGTCGCTGGCGGAAGTCAGCCCGCATCCAAGATGGAACGGAATCGAGTCGGATGATCCGGCTATCACCGTCAATCAATGGTTCGGACGCGGAGACACACGGATGAACTTCTTTCAAACTCGAGTCAAATCTTACGCTTTGGTGTTCGCCTTGGCTTTGCTGGCCACCGACATCTTCGCTGAAGAAAGTGCACCAGCTCTTTCGTTTGATCTGCCACCGACCGCAATTGCCCGACCCGTCGACCTTTCGGATCGGATGACACCCACCGCTCAGGCCGGCGAGTCGATGCAAGTCGAGTTGCGATTGTCGTCGATGGTCTCGGGCAGCAAGTTGCCAACGATCGAACGCTGGATGGTGCAGGTTGTTCCGCGTGCCGCTTCTTGGCGAGTCCTTGATTACTCGCCACGCACTGAAACGGGCACCGATTACGCCACACCAATCCAAGTCAAACGCTCCGACGAGTCAACTCGTTCGATCGGTGTCGCCGCCGACGGTGGCTATGGTCACTTGGCATCCGCGCATTTGGGAGCCGACAACGGAGACAAACAATCCGAGGCGATCCAGTTCGACAAACACGCTCCTTTGCACGCTGTCTCCGCCGCGGGAACGATCGAACGAGGTCGCGGCGTGTATTACAAGCTGCGTTGGACGTCGCAACAAGTTTTGGAAGGCGAAAAGACATTCCAAGTTGCATTCGACGTGCCTCCCGGTTTCCGTGCCGGGATGCTCGACGTCGTCGTGATGGCGTACGGAAAGCCAGCGAAGAGCAATCCGATCAGCGGCGTTTGGGCGGACATGCCGTTGTTGGAAACCAGTTCCTCATCAACGATGCTTGGCAAAGCCCACTTCACCGTCGCCGTGCATCGCGAAGGAGACGACGCGGCCTGGAGTTTGGCTCGTCAATTGGCATCGTCGGAAGTTCGCCTTCGACAAGCAGCATCGGGACACCGAGCCGATACATCCATCCGATCGCTTCCAACCTTGATTCGGCACGTGGCCGCCAAGATGGATGTGGACTCGGTCGACGTCCACGGCGACTGGGCCGAACGTCTGATCGCGGGAAAAGCCGATCCATACATCGACCCCGTGATCCGAAAGTTGCCAACTGATTTGCGAGTCGTGGCACTGGACTACAACGACAGTCGCCGAGCGTTGTTGGCACTCAGCGAAAATCGCTAACTCGTCTCACCATCAATCGCACAAGCCCTCCGGATTTGGCCGGAGGGCTTGCGGCGTTTTGGTATGCAGACGCGAAAAGATCTTCGTAGTGGAACCTAGAAACGCCCCAAAAACATGCAGTTTGAAAAACGCACGAAACCACCGTCCAAAATGAAAGACTTGGATCCAAAGTAAGTGCCATTCGTCGTTCGCCACTGTTGCGCGTAGGAACCGCGGCTAACGCCGTGCGGCTGGTTTGGGTGGCATAGACCTCGCGTTATCAGCGGCGAGTTGGCTGCACGTGACGCTCACAACAGTTGCAAAGGCCCATGCCGTGAACAAGGCTTTGGCGAGCGTTTCCTGACTTCCTGCTCAGTTGTCGTTCTTTTGGGCCTTCTTTAGCTTTCGATCCAAGGTACTGCGTTCAATGCCTAGGATCGTCGACGCACGACTCTTGTTCCCACCGGTGGAATCAAGCACTCGTCGAATATGACGCATCTCCAATTCCGCCAGCGATAGCCGCAAGTCATCCGCGTAGCCACCGGATCGACTGTTTTTTCCTGAACTCTCTTTCGGCGATCCGGCGACCGGTGTGATCATTAAATCATCCGCGTCTAGTTCACCCACGACTCCCTCGCCGCCAGCATCCATCGGCGACATCACCACAGCTCTCTCGATCACGTTGCGAAGCTCTCGAACGTTGCCAGGCCAACGATGGCGTTGCAATTTTTTCTCCGCCAAAGCCGTGAACTTCAATCGCCCGCGTGCCATTGACTCGGCAAACGTTTGAAGGAAGTGATTCGCGAGCAAAACCACGTCGCGGCCGCGTTCTCTTAACGGCGGCACCAGGATCTCGACCACGTTCAGTCGGTAAAACAGATCTTCGCGAAAAGTCCTCTGCTCGACCATCACACGCAAATCGCGATGTGTCGCCGCGACGACTCGAACATCCACTCGAATCTGTGAATGACCACCGACACGTTCAAAAGAATGGCCCTCCAGCACACGAAGCAGTTTGGCTTGCAGGTCCAAGCTCATCTCACCGATTTCGTCCAGCATCAATGTGCCACCCGAGGCGGCTTCGAACTTGCCTCGCTTCTGCTGCGTCGCGCCGGTGAAGGCGCCTTCTTCGTGGCCGAAAAGTTCGGACTCCAACAAGTCCTTGGACAACGCCGCGCAGTTTAGACACACCAGCGGCCCATCTCGACGCGGGCTCGCATGATGGATGGCCGACGCAACCAGTTCTTTACCAACACCAGACTCGCCACGAACCAGGACCACCGAGGGCGTCGGCGCGACTTGCGCGATTTGTTGCTGCACCAGTCGGATCGGTTCGCTGTTGCCGAGAATCTGGATCCGCCCGGCCAGCTGGCGACGCAAGCGATTGATCACCGCCTCTGACTTCTTGAGTGACCGCGTCAACGAAGCCTCGCGGTGGATCGACCGAATGGCTTGGCAGAAGATCTCTCCCGCCGCGACCACGTTCCTCAGTTGGTTCGGCGTCAACGCGGGCTGGCCAGCTGGCGTGGTCACATGCACCAAGCCGACCGGCAACTCGTTCTCAGCAATAGCTTTGCCAGTGGATGAACCCTTATCGAGTTTCGAGTCACCTGCAGCCTTCTGCGACTGGGCATTTCCACGAGACACCGGACGGAGTGGTGCCAAGATGATCGACTCCACATCAATTTCGCCAGCGGTGTTCTCCGTCGCGAGTCGGCGATCACCCAATACGTTGCGGGCCAAAATCGCGGCAGACTGAGGTTGCAAAATGGGTTCGACCAGCGGCGACGGTGGACGTCGATACCGAGTCCCGGTGGGCTGGCGAACCAATCGCGGCGGAGCCAAACCACCGCCCTGGACCAACGCGGCTCTTTGCTCCGCATCGAACAGGTACAAACCAATCGTGGATCCAGAGAGCAAATCATCGAGCGTTTGCATCAAAGTCTCGCCGCATTCCTCGATCGATTCAGCTCGGCCCAGAGCAAACGCCATCGCAAGCAGCGGGTCGGCCGCATCGGACCGCATTTCGCTTTCGCCGGCAGAACTGGAATCTCGATTCATGCGGCGTGCCAGCCCGCTGGTCATGATCTGGGAGACGACGTCAACTTCGCTTTCGCCGTTACCACCGTCAAAATCGGAGCCAGCGTCCTTCGAGCCGATCCCCAAATTGTCTTGGGTTGCCCCATCGTCGGCAGATTGGGATCCGTCCGCCTTCGCCACTCCCGCCCCGCTTGCATTCCGCTCGGGGGGGCGAGTCAGCGTGGCGGGGTTCCGAGTGAAGGTCAGCTCAAACCCAGCGATTTCGATCTGGTCGGCTTCGTTCAGGACGGTAGGTGCCTGAATTCGCCTCGAATTGACGCTCACACCATTTCGAGAATTCAGGTCGGCGATCGCCCAGACCGGGCCATCAGCGGTGATCGACGGTCGGATTTCGGCATGTTGGCGGCTGGATTGGGCACTGCGAAGCACAATCGGGTTGGACGAAGAACGTCCGATGGTCCAATGCACCTCACCGGACAATCGAATCACATCCGTCCAGCGCATGCCTCGATGGACCACCAAATAGGCGTCCGGAGGCGATTTCGCTGGAGCAGCGGCGGGTTCAGATGTGTTAGATTTGCTTGTCACTGGTAGGGCCTGCAATTATTCTAATCATAGACTGCGGGTTCTCCCCACCGCCGGTCGCCTTTCACCATCCCTTCTCTCCGCCAGCCGGATACACGTCTCGATGCGTTCTTCTCTTCTTGGTCGTCCTGTTTCCGGCCGATCCAACCAATGCGGTTCTGGGTCACTCGGTTTCGGATCTTGGGTTCGTGCTATGCGTTTACCGACGTTGATGATCTCCGCGATCTGCTTGGCGATGACAGTTTCCACGGCGGACGCCGGCATCGGCCTCGGCAACCAGCAATCTGTGGGCGGTGTGATGATCGCTCCTGATGGAAGCGTTCGTGCCGCCACGGTGGAAGAGCAAAAGGAAATGGCACAAGTCGTTCGCAATGCCATGCAAGCCCCAACGGGTGAACTGGCTCAAGCGACCGATCGCCGCGTGATTTCGCTCAACGGTTTGCAAGCCGCACTGAAGGAAGCTCACGAATCGGGTCAGCACCTTGACACCGAAACCATGTTTCTCGCTGGGATGCAGCGAATTGAATATGTGATTGTCGACCAAGAAAACAACGACATTTTGCTGGCCGGTCCTGCTGAACCTTGGATGGTTCGCCCCGATGGACACGTCGTCGGAACCGAGACCGGCGGAGCGGTCCTTCGCCTGGATGACCTCGTCACCGCATTCCGTAGTGTCGAAACCGCACGCAATGACGGTGGCATCCGTTGCTCGATCGAACCAACAGCCGAAGGTCGCCTGCGTCTTCAAAACTTCTTGAAAAACGTCAAGCTTCGTCCCGGTCAAAACCCCGCCTACCTCGAAGCCGGCATGCGACAAGCCTTCGGCCCGCAACAGATTCTGTTGGCCGGCGTTGCCACGGACAGTCGATTCGCTCGCACCCTGGTTGCGGCTGACTTCGAAATGAAACGCATTGCGATGGGCCTGACTCAATCGCCTGTTGCTGGCCTTCCCAGCTACCTGGAAATCGCAAAGCACCAAGCTCAATCCAGTGTCAGCAGCCCTCGCTGGTGGATGGCATGTGACTACGATCCCATCGCTCATGACGCCGAAGGACGCGTTTGGAAAATCAGCGGCCAAGGCGTCAAGACCCTGACCGAAGACGACACGTTCGACAAACAAGGCAACGTTCGCTCGACCGGTCGGCAGAACCCGCTGGCGACCAAGTGGGCCGACATGATGACCGAACAATTCGAAGACCTGTCGCGTGAACGCCCTGTCTTCCGTGACCTTCGCAACGCAATGGACCTCGCCGTCGTCGCGACCCTCATCACCCAGCAACAACTCGACCACAAATCTGGCATCGACTTGAGCGTTCTTCGTGGCAATGATTCGCAAGTCGAATTGGCCAGCTACGACATGCCCAAGACGCTCGAGCCACAGTGCAGCTTCATCAAAGGCCGTGCTGGCTGGACGGTGACCGCATCCGGCGGAGTCAATCTGAACGCTTTCGCGATCTCCGAGAACGCCGTGAAGGATGAAACACTGGGCAACATCGCAGTCGCCAGCGACTCCGCTTCACGTTGGTGGTGGGACGGCGAGTAAGCCCAACCGCTGGCTTGCATTGAATCCGATCATTCTCGAGTCAGACTTTGGCTCGAGCGAACTGGACGTCGATGGCATTTGAAAAAAGCATTCACGACGCATGTTGTGACGGCGACCTCGATTGGGTTCGCCAGTGCATCCTCGACGATCCCACATCCGTCGACACGGACGACCAATACAACTGGCGTCCAATCTTCCACGCAGGTCTGCATCGACGGCTGGAAATCGTACAGTTGCTGATTGAATCGGGTGCCGATGTGGCAGCACACAACGGCGATGTGCTTCACTACGCCGGCGAAGTGCCCGACAACAAAGCGATTGTGGAACTGCTGGTCATCCACGGGGCACTCGAAGCCTACGCGCGACCGACCGGCGATCGATCACGCCAATTGTTGTCAGCACTGTTCATCGGCCATGAGGCTCGTGTTCGCAGCCTGCTAGCTTTGCATCCTGACTTGGCGAATCGCTTGGACGGTCGTGGGGACCATCCGATTCATCATGCAGCACGCAATGGCGACACCGATTTGGTCGCCTTGCTGATCGCTCATACGGCCGACGTCCATGCGAGAAACCAACGAGGCCACACGGTGCTGTACTGCGCCGCTGGTCACGGGCACCTCGATACCGTCAGCTTGCTCCTGCAAAGCGGAGCCGACCCACGAGTTCAATTCACCGACGACGGCAAGACCATCCTCGAATGGTTGCAGCAATACCCTGACGACAGCCGATTTGCAGGCGTGGCAGAGCTGTTGCAGGCTTTCATGTCAGAGTGAACTTCGGAGATGTTGCTTGTATCCATCGAGTCATCTGCACAAACCGATTAAATGACTCACGCTTCCGGCCGGTCAACGCCACGGTAGAGCCTTGCGAAACGCGAGGGAGCGACCACGCCTTGGTCGGCCAAGTAGGCTTCCAAGTCCGATGGTTGATCGCTGGACTCCAGCCACTTCAGCTCGTCACCGGCAGCCAGAACGAATGGTGTCAGTCGAAGTTGTTCGGCTTTCGCACGTGCCGTGTTCAACAGGTCGCGTCCGTAAGCATCCGTCCCCGCAACGGAACTGCGAGCCATTTGGATGCCTTCGTAGAAGTCGGCTTTCATCGTCGCGAATTCGGAACGTTCGCGTCGCAGCTTTTCGATCGCTCGAAGCATGGATGTTTCAGCCAATTTTGCTTTGCAGCTCAACGATTGAAGCGACAACAAGCAAACGAACTCCAAGAAGTTGATCCGGATCATCTGCACCCGGTTCAAATCCGAGTATCGCATTTGGCGAGGCAACAGATCGAGCTTGGATGCACCGTTGGTAACGTCCGCTGCATAGATATCCAGCAGCGCGTCCTTGAATTGCTGGACAAACAAGAACGACGCAGGCCCGACGTGCTTCATGCATTCGCGAACGCGATCCGCCGCCAAATCCATCCTGGCCAAATCGTTGTCCGCAAAGAACGCGACGGACGCGTACCCCAACGTTCCCATGATGGTCACGAATTGATCGTTCGTCGTCCGGCCTTCCGCTTGCATGTCCGCGACCGTTCGCTTCATCTCGAAAATCATGCCGCATTGGAAGAACGATGCCAACTCGACGTAGGCCATGTGGGCAATTTCAAAGTTCTTCGCGTGCTCGCTCAAACCATAAAACTGTTTGGCTTTCGCACACGGCTCCAACGAGTCCGCGTATCGACCGTCCATCGCGGCGTGCCATGCCAAGCCACTGTTGACGTCACCGTGCCAAGACGGGTCGTCATCGGGCCGGAGTGACTCAAGCATTCGCTGCAAATTTTGGCTCGCACGCTGCCGCGGTCGGCCGGGACCGTACGACCCGAACACCGCTTCACCGACACCCAAGTGCAATCGCTCGCCAACCGTTCCCAACAAACGAACTTGCCGAGCCGCGAAAAGGGACCACTCTACGGCGACGTTGTTGTTGATGATGCTGAGCGGTCGAATCAGCCGCACGCAGGCCTCGATCTGGCTGCCCTCTTGCCACGTCCGATCAGGATTCGCTTGTTCACGATCGACCGCGAGGTCCCGCTGCATCGGCAACAGACGAATGAATCGCCAGATGACCGATAGCTTGAACGCCCAGTTGGACTTCACCCGAGGAAGCCCCAACTGATTGATCAACGGTTCAACCAATCGGCTCGCGTCGCTGAATTCTCCCGAGCGGATCAGACACTCGACTCGGTGCAGCTCATGCTCGACGGAAGCATGCCCGTCCAACAACCCAGCCAATGCCTCGTGAGTCGAAGCCGCTCGGTTGAGCAGTCCGCTGCGATGCCAAGCAAACGACGCGTCCTTCAAATACGAGATCTTCTGATCACCCGCTGAATGTTCCGCAGCAACCTGCAACCACGACGCAACTTCTCGGTGAGCGTACATCTGTTGGGCTTGCTCGGCAGCCAACTTCGCCCACTTCGCAAGTGGTTCGTAAATCTCGGCTCGCTGATAGTGCGACGCGATCACATTGGCAACGTCTGGCCGAACGTGAGACAACGTCTCCGCCCAATCCGCGTGCAATTGGCGAATCTCAGTTTCCGACATTTGAGCCAGAACCTTTTCGCCCAACCTCGAATGCCAAATCTGCACCGTTGGCCCAGATGATTCGCCACGAACAATCAGCCGATGTCGCTGCAGCTCATCCAGGTGATCTTCCAAGGACGATTCATCTTCGTCCCAGCCTCGGAGTTCTTCCACCGGAAGTTGGCGTCCGGCTGCCGCGATTCGTCGAAGCCATTGCAAAGCACCGGGCGGCAACTTTTCACATCGTGTTTGCCAGAGCCTTTCCATCGACGGAACGGACACGCTGCCGCTTTCACCGTCAGTCTTTTGAATCGCATCGGACAACCATCCACCCGGACGAAGCTCTTCCAAACAAGCGTCCAGCCGATAGGGCAAACCGTCGATTTGGCCCGCCAAATCCCTTAAGTGTGCGTCCGGAATTTCCAATTCATACTTGGACGCTTCCCGGATCAACATTTCAATCGCCGTTTCGTCCGGCAACGGCCCAACCTCGATCGTCTCATCAGGCAAAGTGATTTGTCGGTCGCCATCGGTTCGCGACACGGTGATCAGTCCAAGCCCCTGCAACTCGGGTGCTTTGGGCCGATTCATGCTCCCCGACTGCAGGTAGTCCAGCACGGAAATCGTGTCTCGGTCAGCCCACTGAACGTCGTCGATCACAAAGAAAACCGGACCATACTCCCGCAAACGTTCACAAACCTTCAGAGCGGCTTCCAATCCACCGGGACGAGTCGGCGAGGTCTGCAACAATGGCTGTGAGCGATCTACCTCCAAGACTTCCGCCAAGCCCGGCAAGATGCTCGTCAAGACGCTGACCGTGACCGAATCGACTTGCAAGGGTTCACGATCCATCCCGCGAAACCGCATGGTGATTTCGTCGGAGATTTGACTGAAAGCTTGCAACGGCTTTTGATCGCGTTGCTGGCACCGAGCGACAAAGACCTGCGCCCAATTGAGCGAACGCAACTGCGAGAGCGCAACGTCCAACAGCGTTGATTTGCCGATCCCTGAATCGCCACTGAGATGCAATCGCTGGACTTGGCCACCCAAAACCAAGTGACTCCACCGGTGAATGCGAGCCAATTCGTTGTGGCGAATTTGCTGGGTGGCTTCGCGAACGCGACTGGAATCCACGTCGGTGATCCGAGTCATCTGCATCGTTTCGAGTGGACGCCCCAAACGCGACAAAGTCATCGCCATCGGGCGGTCGGCCTCGTTTGGCGCCAGCATCTCGTCCAACGTTTCCAACAAGTCCGCCGGAATGTTCGGATGCAAGCCGCGAACGGCGTTGGTGATCAACATCCGATCTTGTTCTTCGTTGGACTTGTCTCGGCGGATGCCTGACGAATCATCGCTTCCGTCAGTGGGTCGCGACTCGTTCTGCAACGATCCTTCGCGACGATACTGTGCAGCACTGAAAACACGCAGTGCTTCCAACACGACCATTCCCAAACTGAAAACGTCGCTCGAAGGCGTGTGCCGCTGACGCACCAACACTTCCGGTGCGACATACATCGGCGTCCAAATCAGGTACGCCCGCATCGATTCCGCATCGTGTTCTTGAAACATCCCCGCGGAGTCGTAATCGATGACGATGTAACGCTTGTAGTCGTCCGTCACCATGATATTGCTGGGTTTTAGATCACGGTGAACCAACTCTCGTGCGTGCATCCATCCGATCGCCGATCCGACTTGGCGAACCAGTTCGGTGATGTGTTCGCAAGCCACGTGCAACGGTTCATCACGCCAGCGACGGATGGCGGCGGTCAAGTTGATCCCGTCAATCCGCTCCATGCTGAACGCGACAACCTTGTCGTGCTCGTGAATCCCGTGCAATCGCATCAGGTTGCGATGGTTCAGCTTTGCCATCCGACGAAAACCGGTCTTCGCCAGCGTCGTACCCGGATCGTCTTCGACGGCCAAAATTTTCAGCGCAACCGGTTTGTCCGTGGCGTTCTCACGCGCAGCAAAAACCCAACCATGAGTGCCTGATCCCAACCACTCTTCGAGCGTGAATTCGCCCCAAGTATCACCCGCTTTATAGGGTGGAGCCTGCAACCGTGGTCGTGGCTTGATGCCCTGCGTCTCACGATCGAGGATGTGCTTGGTGCGTGTGTCTTGGCTAGCCAGTGGACGCATCCACTCATCGCCGGTGTAGTCTTCCCATTGCGACATTTCAAACGGGCCATCGTTCAGGGGGCATTGTTAGACCGTCTTTTGGCTTCATCGTAACATCACGAAGCTGGCGCTTCAAAAAGAACAACTCAGTTCTCTTAGACAGGCGAGAAAGAATCTTCGAATGGGGCGATCTCACCAGCCGCTCGGTTGTCTGCTCCGTTGAATTGCTCGGAACACCACCAGCACCAAAGCATCGTGTGTACTCAACGATAGCACACAACCTGCACGGGGGGTACGCATACAGGCTGGTGTATCAATGTCTAGTTTAGAACTGGCCCATTCGAAGCGAAGAGGAAAAATGGAAGGGCAGTTCCAATTTTGCGGATAAAGGGGCGTGATTCTATGGGTTTAGTGCGAAATCAGATGTCCCAGCGGGATTGACCACGCAAGACCGCGTCGATAAATTCGTCGCTCCTTCACGGTGGTTGTAGTTCAGTTGGTTAGAACGTCGGATTGTGATTCCGAAGGTCGGGGGTTCGAGTCCCCTCAGCCACCCTCTCTCTCGTAGCCGAATCTCCCGCAATTTGCGGCTCAAGTAGATACCGGGCAGGTCGCCCGTGCGGCGTTTTCCTAAGGACCCAAAACGGTACATACCGTTTTGAGAACATTGGAGGCGTTTCACGTGCCCAAACTCTCGAAGTCGCTGCCCAAGTACCGCAAGCACAAAGCAAGCGGGCAGGCCATCGTCAACCTTGGCGGGAAGGACCACTACCTTGGCCCACATGGCACCAAAACCAGCAGAGTTGAATACGATCGACTGGTAGCCGAATGGCTCACCAACGGCCGGCGGTTGGCCAACCGAACCGATGAAACGGAAATCACCGTTGTCGAAGTGCTCGCCGCGTTCTGGAAGTTCGCCCAGGGCTGGTACGTCAAGAATGGTGAGCCGACCAATGAAGTCGAAGCCTATCGACTGGTTATTCGCGACATCAAGCGACTCTACGGCAACGCTCCGGCAACAGAGTTTGGGCCGATCGCGTTTAAGGCGGTTCGGCAGGTCTGGATCGACCGTGGGCAGGCTCGATCGACCGTCAACAAAAACGCCGGCAGGCTGAAGCGATTGTTCAAATGGGCAGTGGGCGAGGAGCTGATTCCGCCATCGGTGCATCAAGCGTTGCTGGCGGTCGATGGCTTGCGGAAAGGTCGGTGCCAGGTCCGCGAGTCCGACCCCATTATGCCGGTGCCGCTGGAAGTGGTTGAAGCAACGTTGCCGCATTTGCCCCGCGTCACTGCCGACATGATTCGGTTCCAGCTTCTGACCGGCGCCCGCCCTGGTGAAGTGTGTGTAATGACACCAGCTAGCATCCACCGAGACGAAGACGTTTGGGAATATCGCGTCGATGGTCACAAGACTGAACACCATGGCCGAAGTCGGACCGTCTTCATCGGCCCGGATGCTCAGTTGATTCTCGCCAGGTACCTACTCAGAGAGTCCGACGAGGTGTGTTTCTCGATGGCCGAAGCGGTTGAGCAACGCCGGGCTTTGAAGGCATCCCAGCGTGTCACTCCGCCATCGAGCGGCAACCGCCGCGGCAAACGATCCGAAGCGGATCGACGATCGATGAAGCGAAGTCGAAAACTGATTTCCCAGACCACGTTCAATACTGGTAGCTACGCACATGCGATCAAGTATGCGTGCGCGATCGCATTTCCGGCTCCAGAGCCGTTGGGATGCCAAGCCGGCGAAACGAACGCTGCACGTATGCGACGACTGACCGGGTCCCAGTCGGAAGAATTGAAAGCATGGCAAAAACAACACCGTTGGCACCCAAACCAGTTGCGGCACACCCGGGGAACGGAGATCCGAAAGCAATTCGGTATCGAAGCCGCCCAGGTGATTCTTGGACATGCCGCCGCGGATGTCACGCAAGTCTATGCCGAGCGTGACGCTGAGAAAGGTCGTGAAGTCGCTCGCAAAATTGGATAGAATTTCGTTGCTCAATGGCGACGGTCATTGAGCAAAAAACACAATCGCCGACGACGGTTGGCTGATTGGGTGCCCGGTTTCGCTGGCGGTTGCTTTCCACACCGCCAGCGACCGCGCACCGCAAGTGGAAAGAAAAGATGTCTGAGACCATCAAGTCGATTGAAAATGCGCTAGCGGCTCATGGTGCTTTCGCAACAAGAATTGCCGTGCTGATCGAGCGTCTCGCAATTTGCATCACCCAAGAACCGTTCACGCTCTCACTTCGACGTGATCGCGCGGCAATCTGCAACGAAGTCCGTGATACCGTGAGAGCCTTTGCTACGACCCAAGGCTTTTCGTCGCGAGACTCAAGCCCCTTGGTGTCATGGAGTTCTCAGGCAACTCCACAACAGCATCAATTGCGTCCACAACTCAACAGCCTGATAGCTCAGTTGGGTGCTGAATGGAAGCCGATGCGACTATCAAACTATGACAAGTCGGTTTTGGGGTCACTGCAGTCTGATCGTCAAAGGGTTTCGAGGCTGTTGGCTGTAGTAGAAGCGTTGCACCAATATCGTGTAAACGTTGAATCCACGATGACGGACGACCATGAAGACTCAATAAAGCTCAGGCTGATGAATGAACGCGATCAAATGGTTCTGTGTGAACTCACAGACATCGATTCAGTTCTCTTTGCCGGTATTGAACGCACGATAAAGACTCAGCTTGATCGGATCGAGGTTTGGATTGAGCGAATGTTTGGAGCAGCATCAGAGCGGAGCTCTGAGAATAAGACCGAATTTCTGACCACATCCAGTTCCTCTAATGTCCTGGAAATTGTCAACGGTGATTACCTCCACCCAAGGTGGAACGGAAAAGTGATTCCCATGATAAATCGATGTCGAGCCACCGTGCTCGAGCGATTGGTCGACGCCAATGGCGGGCCGTTATCGGATGAGCACCTTAGAAACGAAGCGAAACCATCCGACAAAAAGGGAGAACTGCGTGGACTGTTCAGAACTGGCGGTGAACCCCATGAAGCATGGGGCACCATAATTGCCCAAGCTCAACGACCAGATGGAACTGCGATGAAAGGACATCGCAGGATTCCGGCAAAGAAAATTCTAAAAACATGGCCTGACCGGGAAACCGACCGGGCAAGCGACCGGTAAAACGACCAGGTGATCTGGGATCCTTCTAAGCATCAATTTCCCTGTTGCTCAGAAAGGTTTGCCATGAATCAGAACAACTCGCATCCGGATCGACTTCTGCGACTCTCAGGTGGCGCCGCTCAAGTTGTCGAGCGACGCACCGGTGAGCGTCCATCTGCGGCGACAATGCATCGCTGGACTACCCGTGGGCTCGCCGGCCAAAAACTTCGTGTCCAATATGCCGGTGGTGTGAAACGAACCACCGAAGAATGGATTACGCAATTCTTTGAGGCGGTTACCGCAGCCAAGCTTGGGGACGAGGCTCCGGAAGAATCCTCGCCGGCCCGAGATCCCGAGGCCCGCGAACGCGCCGCGGCAGAGCTCGAAGCCGCCGGCATCTAAAAGAAAAACTCCAGTCACCGACGGCTACCCGGTGGCTGGAGTTTTCGTTTTTCAATCTCGCCGGCAGATCGTTGAGGGTCGGGCCGGCAAAACAACAAGGAAGTCACTCATGATGGTAGACCTATCGCCGGATTCCGGCAACCAAAACTCTCTGACGAAGTTTCCCACGAAAGAACACTGTTACGCTCGATTGCAGCGGTTGGGTTATCCGTCGTTCGTGGAGGCAAACACAAACCTCCTGAAATTCGTTTCTGAGGACGGAATCATTGAGGGTCGGTATCAGTTTGGTCCGCTCCGAGGGCTTCGGCGATGGGATCACCCCGGCAAGCGGCCAAAGATGGTTGAGATACTGGCCGCGCTGGCGTGGCTCGAAGCCAGCCCGCTCACATCCGTGAAGGCTGGGACGGTTTCGAGCTACCGTCTGAAACATATCGCCAGAAATTATGGCTGCCCCTACGTATCGCCGGGGGCAATGATCATTGCCGCCGATCGAGCCGGGTTCCCACAGCATGGTTCCACAACAAGCCTCAGTGGATCGCTCAACACGATGGTCGGCGTCTCAAAGCGATCTGTCAAGAATCTGCACAAAGTGTTTGCATCGATGGAGGCGCGGGCGTGATGGAATTTGATGCACCCGAATCGATTGGCAACGAAGCCCTGACGGTCACGCAAGAGTCGTTCATATCTTGCAAAATGAACCACGACAAGGAAGTCGTTCGCGCTGCCGCTAGCGGTCAATGGGATAACCTATTGTCCGCACTGACTGGTTACAGCCAAGAATACTTTGATGGAAAGCCGCACCCATGCCCAACGTGCGGAAAATCAAAGTTCAATCTTTTCGATAACGAAAAAGGCCGTTGCGGTTGCTATGCGTGCGACGACAGGAAAACAGGCGATGGATTTGGTTCGGTCATGTGGCTTTGCGGTGTCGGCTTTGAAGAGGCCGTGAACATGGTCGGAGATCGCTTGGGAATCTCAAAATCAACGCCAAAGCCGAAAACAAAGCCACTTCCGAAACAGGAGCCGCGGCGACCCAAAAGCCAAATCGACGATGAAACAGCCAATATTCGCCATAAGGTTTATTCCACGCTGGCGGAGCTGTACGGGCTCAGTGAACCACACCGGTTAGCATTGAAAGAACGAGGCCTATCGGAATCGGACATCGTAAGGAACGGCTATTTCAGTGTCAGCGGTCCTAAGATTGAAACAATGAAGACGCTCAAGCTTGACGCCGAACTGCGGGGGGTCGCCGACCGTCGCCAAGTCGCGAACTTAGTTCCAGGCATCTACAAGAAGGCAGCGAAGATTCAAGTCTTTTCACCTTCGTTGATGATACCCGTTCGAGACACTCAAGGGCGAATCATTGCAATCCGTATTCGGCCTGACAAACCAAAGAGCGACTCGAAATACACGTGGCTAACGTCAAACTCAGCAACCGCCCCGGGGGTTTCGCCGGGGACGCCCGCCCACGTTCCGCATCACGCTGGAAGCCCTGAGACGCTTCGCATCACCGAGGGCGAGCTCAAGGCGGACATTGCCACGAAGCAAACCGGCATTCTGACAATTGCAGCCCCGGGGGTATCTTGCTGGAAGAACGCACTACCGGCGGTTGAGCAATATCGGCCCGCCAAAATCCTGCTAGCTTTCGACAATGACGCTACCGACAAAAAAGAAGTTGCGAGATCGCTATCAGAACTGCATGATCACCTTGCAACGCTTGAATGGTCCCCGTTGGTGTTGGTTGAAACATGGCCGGCGGAGCACAAAGGAATTGACGATGCGATAGCAGCCGGTGCCGACATCAAGGAATTGGATTACAAAGCATCTGCTGGGCATATCGAAAGCCTTAAAAAGAAACACGGGATCGACAAGCCGACTCTGCAAGACTTGCTTGATGATCTTCGAGAGTTTGAGGATCCACACGACGCAAACAGGCTCGCTCGAATTAATCTTTCGACCTATGGCCAAAACCACAACGGCCGGCTTGCCTATTGGCGTTCAGACTTCTATCGCTACAAGTCCGGTGGTTGGCGGAAACTAACAGAGGATGAGTTGAAAGCCAAACTTCGTAGCTCAATCAACTCGGAACTTGTCAGGATTGCGATAGCAGAGCAAGAGATCCAGGACGATGAGGAGAAGCCTAAGAAAACTAAAAAGAAGTCGATCAGCAATCCGATGGTCGCAAACGTTTTTGAGGAGCTGAAACATTTAACCTTGCTTTCAAGCAGTCGCGTGAAGATGCCTTGTCTTCTAAACGATCCCGAAGGAGGCCGGTACCTTCTTTCGCTCGAAAATGGCTTGTTGGATCTCGACCGGGTTATCGCTGGAGCTCCCCCCGAAGACTGCTTCACGGATCACAACCCTGATTGGTTTGCTATCACCAAACTCGGATACTCGTTTGATAAAACCGCTAGCTCGCCAAAGCTAACCCACTATCTGGAAACGTCGCTTCCAGACGAATGCTCACGGATGCTTGTCCAGGAGTTCGCCGGTTATCTGCTAGTTCCCGAGAATCCGTTCCAGCGTTTTCTGGCCTGCGATGGTGACGGGGGCACTGGAAAGAGCGTATTGCTGTCCGGCATCTATACCGCCCTAGTTGGTGTTCAAAACACGTCCAATATCAAATTGGACGGGTTCGGCGGCAACCAGTTTGCCTTAATCAACAGCGTTGGAAAGGCTTTGAATGTTGATCCCGATGCAAACGAGTCGGCGAAAATTAACGAAGGACTCTTTAAGCAATTCTGTATTGGCGAAAGGTTGCAATTCGAAGGGAAGAACGGGCAACCGTTTTCAATGTCCCCCACCGCAAAGTGTGTTTTCGGATGGAATCACCGGCCCCGTATTCGTGACGCTTCCGACGGGTTATGGCGCCGGATGTTGCTCGTTGGCTTTGACCAAAAGGTTTCCGAGGAAGAGAAAATCGTCGGAATGGAAACGCCCGAATGGTGGGTGCGGAGCGGTGAACTTGCGGGCGTTTTCAATTGGGCACTTGCCGGACTGAAAAGGCTATTTGAGCAGGGAGGCTTCACGATCAGCAAAGCCATGCGAACGAAGGTAGAAGACTACCGGAAGTCGCAAAATCCGACTGCCGCATTCATCGATGAGCTTGTCACTTACTCGGCATCTGCGAGCCCGACGGTCAAGACAAGTTCCCTCGTCGCAGCCTACCGCCATTGGGCCAAAGACAACACGTCGGAAGCGGACGGGGAATCGATGAGCGCTAAGCGGATGAACGCCGCGATCGCCCAGCGGTTCGGAATCAAGTCAGAGGCATTTCGAGACGGGATCACCACAGCGAGAGGTTTCAAAGGCGTCCAGCTAAACGACTACCACGGAATGCCGAAGGAAGAAAAATTAAATTTCTAAGAACAGAAGCAATCTGTACGAGAAACAGAAAAAATTTATCAAGTCAGTTGCGCTTCGTTGCGCTTTGTTGCGCTTTGAAAACCGAAGCGCAACAAGATCGACCCCGCGATTCATTGGGTTTCTTTCTCTTGTTGCGCTTGTTGCGCTTTAACTCTCACGCACACACAAGAAGAGAAGAAAGGAAGGGCGAGAGAGCAATAAACGTAGCAATAACGGCATTGGGTTGAAATGCAAAAGAAGCGCAACATCCGCGCAAGCGCAACACATCAAGCAAGAGAAATTTTATGAACGCAAAACGAAAAAACTTTCAATGAATAAAATTCTCGCCTGCAACGACTGGCAACCAGTGAGGCGACCACCAACCAAACACAGCCGAGACACAACGGTTGAGCTACCAATGAACGACCACGATCGGGGCACTACAGCAACCCAAGCCCCCCCGTCTGGGTCCTTCCCAGGAATGACTCCTTCCCCTCTGCGATGGACAGGCCCGGGGTTCAGACACACAGAAAACAAGCAAACAGGAAACCCCGAGCCATGCCGCGACCACCATCCGAAAAAATTGCCGTCGTTTGTCTTTGGTGCAGTGAGAAAAAATTCTTGCCGCCAGGTGAGGCACGGCGGACCAAATACTGCAGTCGGCCGTGCGCGACAGATGGTCGCGCCGTGACTCGCCAATGGGATCGCATCATCGATCTGTTGGAGTCACGTGGCGAAGTGCCGGCACACGCATGCCCGTTAGACGCTGACCCGCAGGACCGCATCCGGGTGCGTGGGCAGAGCGTGTACGTCCGCCGCGGAGATGGGTGGATGCGATTCACCGCTGGACGGTCACCCGTGAAAGTCGCGAACGCCCCCCGATGCAGCCGAGCGTCGTGACCAAAAACCACCGAGGGACCGGCCCAATGAATTCGGAAGAGCAGGACTCACGCTATGTGTTTGTGACCTACCCCGTCTGCCGCGTGTGCGGAGGCACAAACATCAAGGCCACACGGGGAGCGAAAGATGTTGGCGACGGGGTTCGAGAGCGTCCCAGTAAATGCCAAGACTGCGGTCAATTGCTGACGGTAGTCTACGAACCCCCGAAATTATGAGCGAATCCTTCTAGATTCTAGAAGGGCTGTTCTGGACATGGCTAAAACTTCAGGCATCCAAACCCAAAACCCATAAGGCCACCAAATGCAAGACATCGATCTGACATCTGTCGGCCGGATCGCCGGCCACTTTCAAACGCCCGTTCCCCGCCTAATGGACATCATCAAGCAATTGGGCATCGTTCCTCAACAGCGTCTCAATGGCGTTGGCTACTACCACCCCCACGACGTTGAACGCATTGCCGCGGTGTTGCGTGGCGGCAATGGGAACACCACCCCGACCATGGACCGCCAAGGGATCCAGTGAGCATGGCCAACCAGCCCGAGCCGCTGCATGAGCGAACGACCAACAGCGACATCGCGACTCGTTTCGGGCTGCGACTGGCAACGGTTGACAGCGTGGCCAGCAAGTTGGGGATCCAGCCCAACGGGGTTATCGGCAGTTCCTTCACCTATGCCCATGCCGATGCCGAGCGGATCCAGTCTCACATTAAGCAAACCATTTGGCTTCAATCGCAAGCCGACACCTTTCAATTCAACCCATCGAACTTTCAATGACAACCATCGAACTGACCATCGGCCAACCTGCCGACATCGAGTCTCAAAGCGTCCACGTGGTGCGAACAGCAATGCACAAGCAAGGTTCGTATCCATCGCAACGTGCCGCCGCATTCATCGAGATCGGTGACGCCGATGAAGTTGCCCACTATGTCGGTGACGCTGTTCAGATCGGCGACGCAAAGTTCCATGTCCAACACATCGAAGTTGGCCAACCCGCCGGCCGGGTCCTACTGGATCCCGTTGGCTGATCAGACCACCAACACCAAACACGATTCACAGCGGTCTGACGGCCCGCATCAACTCCAACGAAAGAGACCAGAAGCATGTTCGGAACCACTCAGCCGAAAGAACAATTCGCAATCGATGCTATCAACGCGTTGGCTTATCGATCCACCGACAGGCCGACTTTCGAGCTGTCCAAGGGTGCCGAGGCGATGGCCAACAAACCGTTGTGGGCGATTGCTGCCGAATGCCTGCAACATGCCGGCCATCAAGTTGACATCTACGGCAACCCCGAGTTGATCGCGGAACGCGCAATGCAGCTTGGGGGATTGGATCGCGTTACGAGCTTTGCAGCCAATGAGGATCGCCGGTACATCGGTGCCAGTGGATCCCCAAACGCCACCCCCGGCGACTTCCCGAACATCTTGTCCGGATTGGCCAACAAGTTCCTGGATACGGTCGAGCTTGATGACGACTACTCGTTCGATCAAGTCTCCGCCTTGATGCCAAACGCTTTGAACGACTTCAAGCCGATGCCGTTGATCAACCGCGGGACGGTGGACGAGCTGGACGAGCTGCAAGACGCCGAGCAATTCAAAGAGATCGGGCTCGAAGAAGAAGTTCTTTCCTACGTGTTCGTCCGGCGGTTCGGGAACAAATTCGGGTGGACTCCGAAGATGATCGCCGATGACGACATGAACGCGTTCTCCGAAGGGATGCTGGGGCTGCAGGAAGCTTGGCAGACCACCCAGAACCGGCTTGTTCTTGATCGCTTCACGTCGAACGAGAACTTGCTCGATGGCTTTCCATTGTTCGCCGATCGTCCCAACGTTGGCACCGCGACCAACAACAACATTCGCAGCGGTGGTGCGGTCCCATCGGATTCGGAGTGGGGCGAGATGGAAACGCTCTACAGCGACATCGGCGGGATCGGGACGCAGCAACGTGTTCGTGGTTCGCTCAACACGATCCTGACACCAACCGGGGCACCCGCCCAAGCCGCGCGTCGCACTTTCTTCCCGCTCAATCGCGATGGACTCGAAAACAAAGTCGCGACCACCACGGAGAACGTTGGCTTGTACCGGGGTGAGGTTGCGGTGGTTCCCGAAAGCGAACTCCGCAGCGTCAGTGCATCGACATGGTACGGCATGCGAAGCCCAACCCGCCTCCGCACCGCAACCGTGGTTCGGGGTTACTTCAAAGGCTACGGCACCCAGGGCCGCCGCGAACGTTGGTATGACCCAGGCAACAAAACGATCTACGTCTCGATCGAGGGCCGCATTGCGGCCGCCGTCAAGAACTGGCGATACGCGGTCAAGAATCAAACCGCCTGATCCGCCCTCCACTTTGGAGGTGTCGTCTCCACCTTCGAAGCACCGCAAGCCCGTTCCCGATTCGTCGGTGCGGGCTTGCGGCAGTGACAGACGCCCATTTACACGCTCGAGGAATGACGCCATGGCACTCGCCACCAAGACCTATCACGGACAAACCCAGCACGCCCCAACGACACCCAAGCCGACGTTGTCGAGTCGATTCGCAAAGCTCATTGGCAAGGTGGGAGAATCGCAAGCCACCGAAGACGCCCAGCGAATTGAATCACTCGATGGGTTGATCGATGCGTTGGCCGATGCCGAAGTGAATCCCGAAGCGAAGCAGCCAACCGCGGCGAACGTCCGCAGCGTTTGCGATGCAGTGGGCTACTCGCTGGATCAATTGGAATCCGACGTTGCCCGCAAAGTTGAGTTTTTGAAATCGCGAGAAGTGTTGGCGGGCGAGTCCGAAGTGATTCGGGAAATCGCGGACATCAACGAAGCCATCAAACAACACGAAGCTGACTTTCAGTCGATGATCGCTGACATGCGGTCCAAAGGGGATCAGTTGCTTGTTGAATTGCGAGAAGCCGAGGCCCGCCGGCGGACAATCGAGAGCCACCGAAGCATTGCAGCGGCCGCGGCTGGTGGCCCATCGCAACGTGAGCAAGAGATCCAAGATCAGATCCGCAAGC